>DJVJ01000038.1:203919-276358 GCA_002441135.1 Caryophanales bacterium UBA6259
ATATGGATTCCATGGAACTTCTCATAAATATGTTTCTCAAAAAGCAGCTGAGTTTTTAAGTAAGTCAATTGAATCCCTTAAAATTGTCACTTGTCATATTGGAAATGGAGCAAGTGTTACAGCAATTGATAAGGGTCTATCTGTAGACACTAGCATGGGTATGACCCCATTAGAAGGATTAATGATGGGAACTCGTAGTGGTGATATTGACCCAGCCATCATTCCATTTGTAATGGGAAAAGAGAACTTGACTCTTAATGAAGTAAACTCTATGTTAAATAAACACTCAGGTCTGATTGGTGTGTCAGGACTTGGAAGTGATATGAGAGATATTGAAGATAACATGGAAACGGATGAAAGAGCAAAATTGGCCTTTGATATGTATGAATATCGTATTCGTAAATATATTGGTGCTTATGTTGCAGCGATGAATGGTATTGATGTTTTAATCTTTACAGCTGGTGTTGGAGAGAATTCCGATATCTTGAGAAAAGCGATTGCAGAAAATCTTTCCTACCTTGGAGTAGAGATTGATGAAGCGGTAAATAGTGTACGTTCTAAGCAAATAAGACGTATTAGTACACCAAACTCTAAGATTGAGGTATTAGTTGTTCCAACAAATGAAGAATTAATGATTGCTAGGGACACCCTAAGAATAGTAAAATCAAATAAATAAAAATTATTTGATTTTTTAGGGGAGGTAGTTTTGTGGAGCTAGCTAGAAGAGTATCGCAATTAACACCATCAAGTACATTAGCGATAAGTGCAAAAGCAAAGGAGTTAAAGCAACAGGGGAAGGATGTTATTGGGTTTGGCGCTGGGGAGCCGGATTTCAATACTCCAGAGCATATTATGGATGCTGCTATTTCAGCAATGAAAAGCGGGGCGACAAAATATACACCTGCTGCAGGAATTCCTGAGCTTAAGAAAGCCATTGTACAGAAATTAAAATTAGATAATGGATTAGATTATCAAGAGAACCAAGTAATGGTAACCTTGGGAGCGAAGCATGGTCTATATAATTTCTTTCAAGTCGTATGTAATCCAGGTGATGAGATAATTATCCCAATCCCTTATTGGGTAAGCTATCCTGAGCAAGTAAAATTAGCTGAAGCAGTTCCTGTTTATATTGTAGGAAAGCCAGAAAATCAATACAAAATCACACCTGAGCAGCTTGATGCAGCAATTACTGATAAAACGAAAGCAGTGATTATCAATTCGCCTAGTAATCCTTCTGGCGTTGTCTACCAAAAGGAAGAGCTTGAAAAACTTGCAGAGGTTTGTAAAAAGCATGATATATTGATCATTTCTGATGAGATTTATGAAAAACTCATTTATGACGGAGATCAGCATGTTAGTATTGCTAGTTTAAGTGAAGATGCATACAAAAGAACCTTTGTAGTGAATGGTGTATCAAAGCCTTATTCGATGACAGGCTGGAGAATTGGTTATATTGCAGGAGATAAGAAAGTAATTAAAGCAATGGTGGACTTAGCTAGCCATAGTACCTCAAACCCAGTTTCTTTTGCACAATATGGAGCATTAGAAGCTCTAACTGGTTCTCAGGAAGAGCTAGAAATGATGAAAAACGCATTTGAAGAGCGAAGAAATGAGATCATCAAATTAATTAGTGAGATCCCAGGGTTAAATTCAATCAAGCCTCAAGGTGCATTTTATGTATTTGTTGATCTATCTGAGGTATTAAATAAAAATAATCGTGATTTTAAGGATGCAGATGATTGGTCAACAGCATTATTAGAAGAGGCTAATGTTGCTGTAATTCCTGGGTCTGGATTTGGTCAGCCTAACTTTATTCGTTTGTCGTATGCTACTTCCTTAGATAATATCCAAGAAGGAATGAAACGTATAAAGCAGTTTATCGGTTAAATATATTAAAAAATTCAGATGGGTTTATCCATCTGAATTTTTTTGATGAAAAGACAAGCACTATTATTAAAAATTGATTTATGTGCTATGCAATAGTATAATAGTACAAGCTTATACCAATTATCGGAGGGGAACTCAATTGTTAGTCACAATTAGCGATCTTGCTCAATATGTAGAAAAAGAAGTAAAGCTAGGTGCATGGCTTTTTAATAAGCGCTCTAGTGGTAAAATTCAGTTTTTGCAATTAAGAGATGGAACAGGCTTTGTTCAAGGAGTAGTAGTAAAAAGTGAGGTTCCAGAAGAGGTTTGGGAAGCAAGTAAATCCCTAACTCAAGAAAGTTCTATGTACATAACAGGTACTGTAAGAAAAGATGAGCGCTCTAAGTCTGGAGTAGAGCTTACAGTAACCAATGTAGAAGTTATCCAAATCGCTGAAGAATATCCAATTACGAAAAAAGAACATGGTACTGAGTTTTTAATGGATCACCGTCATCTATGGATTCGTTCAAAGCGCCAGCATGCTATTTTAAAAATTCGTGGTGAAATCATTCGTTCCATGCAGGAATATTTAGATACTCATAATTTCACACTAGTAGATCCACCAATCTTAACACCAACATCAGCAGAAGGTACAACTAGCCTTTTCCATACTAAATATTTTGAGGAAGATGCATATCTTTCCCAAAGTGGTCAATTATATATGGAAGCTTCAGCAATGGCTTTAGGAAGAGTTTATTCCTTTGGACCAACCTTCCGGGCTGAAAAATCAAAAACTAGACGTCATTTAATCGAATTCTGGATGCTTGAACCTGAGATGGCATTTGTAGAGCACGAAGATAACCTTCGTATTCAGGAAGAATTTGTATCACATGTGGCTCAATCTGTATTAAAAAATTGCCGATTAGAGCTTGAGGTTCTAGAAAGAGATATTACAAAGCTTGAAAAAATCACAGCTCCGTTCCCAAGAATCACCTATGATGATGCCATTAAATTTTTGCAGGAGCAAGGCTTTGAAGACATCAAATGGGGTGACGATTTTGGCTCACCACATGAAACAGCCATTGCAGAAAGCTTTGAAAAGCCAGTATTTATTACTCATTATCCAACAGAGCTAAAGGCTTTCTATATGAAGCCAGATCCTAACCGTCCAGAGGTTGTATTGTGTGCAGACTTAATTGCACCGGAAGGCTATGGAGAAATTATCGGTGGCAGTCAACGTATTGATGATCCAGAACTATTAGCTAAGCGCTTTGAAGAACATGATTTACCAATGGAAGCTTATAAATGGTATCTTGATTTAAGAAAATACGGATCTGTTCCACATTCTGGTTTTGGAATCGGATTAGAAAGAACGGTTGCTTGGTTAACAGGAATTGACCATGTTCGTGAAACCATTCCATTCCCTCGTTTATTGAATCGTTTATATCCATAAGAAAAGATAAGTGAATAAAAAAAGAGCACAAAAATAAAAAAGTGCTCTTTTTTTTCTCGATGCTTACTATCTAATTTTTAAATTTTAAACTATGATTATATTATCTGATTTCATCGAGGTGTGATTTGTGCAATGGATAACCAGTTATTATTAACCACCTTAAAAGAGGGAACAACCTCTATTTCTAATTTACTTTTAGAAAATTATCGTAAGCTTTCTTTGTCAGATCAAGAAATGATGTTAATTATCCATATTACGTATTACCAAAGCAAAGGAAACTATTTTCCATCAATAACATTACTGCAAAATAGAATGGATATAAAAGCTGAAGATTTAATGAGAATCTTACAAAGGCTTGTTCGAGATAATCTTATACAAATTGAGGAAAATAAAGAAGAACCGACTGGGAAAATATCGGAAGTATATAATTTAACTCCTTTATATAAAAAATTGATCAACCTTCTAGAGCGTGAAATTCAAGTTACAGAGAATAAAAAGGAAAACGAAAAAGATGTTGACCAGATAAAACATCTATTTAAAAGCTTTGAAGAAGAATTTGGAAGACCACTTTCTCCGATGGAGATTGAGATGATTAATACATGGATTGATCAGGATCGATATTCTAATGAAATCATCATTTATGCTTTAAAGGAAGCAGTATTTTCTAATAAATTAAACTTTCGTTATGTTGATCGAATTTTGTTTGAATGGGATAAAAAGAATATTAAAACCTTAGCTCAAATAAAAGAGCATATCAAAGGATTTAGAGCTAAAACAAGAGGAAGTAAAGAACAGCAAGGAAAAAATCAGAAAGAGGATTTAGAATTTGAATTTTATAATTGGTTAGAAGAAAATAATGAATAATTATTTTATAACCATAAAAAAGGGTGTATTCCTCATTCAACATTTGTTGAAGAGAACATACACCCTTTTATTTTTTACTGTCCTTTTAACTATCCTTTACTCACTTTCACTTTAACATTTCCTGTTACTCCAACCCCTTTAAGGGTATCTGAAACAGGGCAACGATCTTCAACCATCTGCATAAGCTTTTGAACACGTTCCTCTGGTGCATCGGTTACGACTTCTACCTCGTAGCGTACAGCACTAAAACCTTTTCTAACTTCTTTGTTAATTCCCATAAAGCCGTCTGGATCTAAATCACCACTAACATGAACCTTAACATCTTTTAGCTCTACATGAGCAGCTTTACTGAATGCAGCAATTGTGATACTTATACATCCTCCTAGGGATGCTAATAGAAGCTCTACAGGTGTCATTCCTTGGTTAGAACCACCCATTTGGTCTGGCTCATCCATTATCACCTTAAATCCTCTTGTTTCAGCCTCTACCATCAATCCTTGCTTTAAAGAGGTGGTTACCTTGAATTCTTGATTCGCCATTTTAATAAGCCTCCTTTTCAACCATTGAGTATATGGTCTTTAATTATTGTTGATTTTAAAATAAAATTTATTCTCCAATGTGACAATAGAATAAGTATAATTTTTGAACTTTGGGAGACAAGATTAGACCAGTTACAGTTGTTTCATTTGAAAAAAGAATGCAAATTATACGAATTTATAGTACAATTTAAAAAGGCACTAAGAAAAAAGTTTTTAAGGGGGTCTTTTTTAGAATGAAAAAGCTAACATTATTACTTATCATTGCAATGGTATTTTCTGTTGGATTGGTTGGGTGTGGACAAAATCAATCTCTAATCATTGCGACAGGTGGAACATCTGGTACATACTATCCATTAGGTGGCGGTATCGCACAAATTATTGAAAACAACACTGACATGAAAGCTCAAGCTCAAACAACTGGAGCATCTGTTGAAAATATGCGTTATATTGCAAGCGAAGAAGTTGATCTTGCTTTCACCCAAACAGATATTGCAGATTATGCAGTAAAGGGTGTTGAGATGTTTGATAAGCCAGTTGCTAACCTAAGAGCAATTGCAACATTATATCCTGAAACCATTCAAATCGTTTTACCTGGTGACAGTGCAATTGCAACTGTTGCAGATTTAAAAGGTAAAAGAGTATCTGTTGGTGCACCTGGTAGTGGAACTGAATTAAACGCAAAACAAATTTTAGAGGTATATGGTTTAACTTTTGAAGACTTAGATGCACAACACCTTTCTTTTGGTGATTCTTCTCAAAGCATTCAAGATGGTCAATTAGATGCTGCATTCGTAACTGCTGGCGCACCAACTGCTGCGGTATCTGAATTATCAGCTACAAAAGGGGTAAAAATCCTTTCTTTAGAACAAGACAAAATTGATCAATTAATTTCACAATATCCATTCTATACTTTAGATGTTGTTCCAGCTGGTACATATGCTGGCCAAGATCAAGAGGTAACTACAGTTGCAGTTAAAGCAATGCTTGTTGCTCGTGATGGTTTATCTGAAGAGCAAGTATATAATATTACTAAAGCTCTTTTTGAAAACCTTGATAAATTAGTAAGTATTAATGCAAAAGCAGAATTAATTAAGCTTGATACTGCATTACAAGGAGTAAGCTTAGAAGTACATCCCGGAGCCGCGAAGTATTTTGAAGAACAAGGGATTAGTAAATAATAATCTTTTGAATGAGAAACCGAGGCGGCATTTATTGCCTCGGTTTTTATATGACTATCTCTTAAAGTATTGGAAGCTGAATTTGTTATTTTTGCTAATTTTAATGATACTTAGTGCTCCATTCATACCAATGCTTACTCTTATGGATGGTAAAACTAAAAATATTATTCTTCAGTTTCCAATCAAAGAAAATGAAGGTTTTAGCCTTCGATATATTCATTCAATACATCGAACTCCAGTAGAAGAATTTTTTTATATTGATAATGAGTATAATATTATAGCAGAGAAAACCATCTTTGAAAGTTATGGAGTTGGTATCCCTTCAAATGTTGAAGAAGGACAAATATTTTATCGAGAAAATGGTAAATTTGTAATTGACCATATTCAACGCGTGCTTCCATATTTTGATCAGCGGATAGGTCAAGTAATTGCTAATCATCATCTAAGAATAAAAGGCTTAGAAATTCCATTAAAAGAAGTAACTAGTCCAGGGAATTGGATCCGTTTTGAGGTTTCTAAACGAAGCATTCTCCAATATTTGAAAGGAGGCTCTTGGAATGAGTAATGACATGAAGCATTTATCTCAGGAAGAGGTTCATAATTTATTAAGTAAATACGACAAAGAGTCAGCATATTATAACTACAAAGGTATTATGAAATGGATTGTAACGATCTTAGCAGTTAGCTTTTCTATTTTTCAAATTTTAACTGCGACAAAAATGCCATTATCCTCTCACTTATTAATTCCCATTCACTTGGCATTTGGTTTAAGTTTAATCTTTATTTTATTTCCTTTAAAAGCAAATGTGAAAATTAGTTCTTTTAGTTCTCTTAAAGTAATACCATATTTTCTGGATGTTATCCTGCCATTTTTAGGGGCAGGTGTAGGACTTTATTGGGTATTTGAATATGGTGATCTAATCAATCGTGCTGGTGCATATACAGATTTAGACATATTTGTTGGGGCAGTAGCAATTGTGCTTGTACTAGAAGCAGCAAGAAGAGTAGTAGGCTTGCCAATTATGTTTATCGCAATATTCTTCTTAATCTACGCCAAGTATGGTAACTTTTTCCCAAGCTTTATGGCACATAGAGGATTATCTACAGAACGTATTATTACACATATGTATTTCACCTTAGATGGAATTCTTGGAACACCATTATGGGTTTCGGCAAAATTTATCTTTTTATTTTTGCTTTTTGGTGCTTTTTTAGAAAAGTCAGGAGTAGGCCAGTATTTTAATGACTTAGCCTTACTCATTGCAGGTAAAAGGGTAGGGGGACCAGCCAAAGTAGCTGTTTTCTCAAGTGCTTTACAAGGGACCATTAGTGGAAGCTCTGTTGCAAATGTAGTTACTTCAGGTTCTTTTACAATTCCAATGATGAAAAAGCTGGGTTATCGTAAAGAATTTGCAGGTGCGGTTGAAGCCGCTGCTTCAACTGGTGGACAGATTATGCCACCTATCATGGGAGCAGCTGCATTTTTGATGGCCGAATTTACGGGTATGCCATACTGGGATATCGCTAAGGCAGCAGTAATACCAGCGTTACTTTATTTTACTGGAATTTGGATCATGGTTCACTTTGAAGCAAGACGTACTAATCTTCGAGGCTTAACAGAGGATGAATTGCCAGATAAAAAAGAAGTACTCAAGAAAATATATCTTCTGATCCCATTGTTTGTAATTATAGGCTTCTTAATGTCTGGATATTCTCCAATATTCTCTGCAATGAGTGGAATAGTTAGTGTAATTATTGTTGGATTTATTGCCATGTTGCTTGGCCATAACGAAATGAAGCCAATAGATGTGTTTTATGCATTAGAACAAGGCGCAAAAAATGCCTTAGGTGTAATTGCCGCAACTGCAGCAGCAGGAATGATTGTAGGAACAGTAACAGTAACAGGTTTAGGTTTAAGCTTTGCCAATGGTTTAATTGAGTTAGCGGGTGGAATACTGATTCCAACGTTGATACTAACCATGATTTCTTCTATTATTTTAGGAATGGGTTCACCAACAACAGCAAATTATATTATTACTTCAACAATAGCTGCACCAGCGATTATTGAGCTAGGGTATCCAGCGTTGTCTGCACATATGTTTGCCTTTTATTTTGGAATAGTAGCAGATATCACACCACCAGTTGCATTAGCCGCTTTTGCAGCATCAGGTGTAGCAGGAGGAAGGCCGATTCGAACCGGTGCTGAGGCTACAAGGTTAGCAATTGCCGCCTTTATTATTCCTTATATGTTCGTCCTATCACCAGAGCTGCTTTTAATTGATACGACACTTTTAAAAACTTTAATTGTTGTTACCACAGCATTTATTGGAATGCTTGGCATTGGAGCAGGACTTATGGGCTTTTGGTTTAGGCATTTGTATTGGATTGAGAGAATCATCTTAATTCCGGCAGGGTTAATGCTAATCTATCCTGGTACAAAAACCGACCTGGTAGGCTTGGGAACAATTGGGGTTATCTTTATCATTCAATTATTCACAAAGGATAAGAATCAGAAAGAATTAAAATTGAGTAAAATTTAACAATAATAAAAGAGAAGCGAATCTAACGCTTCTCTTTTAATTTTTTATATGGGGAAATTAAATGTATAAATTCAAAAAGGAAGCACTGTAATTAGTGCTTCCTTCATATATTTTGTGAGTTATTAGTTTTGGCTTGTAGTAACTTCTGTTACGATATTTACTTCACCAGTAATACCAGTACCTAATCTTAAAGTATCACTTACTGGACATTTCTCTTCAGCAGTTTTAATTAAACGTTGAACACGGCTTTCTGGAGCATCAGTTACCATGTGAATGTTGAAACGAATTGCGCTAAATCCTGGGCGTACATCCTTATCAGTACCCATAAAACCAGCTGGGTTCCAATCTCCCTCAACATCAACTTTTAAGTCTTTAATGTCTACATGGAATGCTTTTGAGAAAACAGAAATAGTAATTGTCATGCAGCTACCAAGTGCAGATAATAACAATTCTGTAGGAGTCATTCCTAAGTTAGATCCACCCATTTGAGTTGGCTCATCAATAGTCACTTTAAAACCTCTTGCTTCTGCCTCTACTCTTAATCCCTCTTTTAATGTTACTGAAGCTTTCATCATTTGTCCTTCCACAGTAAAACCTCCCCCAAATTCTTTAAATTATAATAATTCTTAAATAAGAATAAATCCTTGTGAAGAATTCCACAAAATTAGTATACGATAGGAAAAATAAAAAAGATAGATATAATATGATATGTTTACAATTTTGTCATATTTATTTTGTCTATTTTGTGAACATTTCTTATGTGAAAAAAGTTCTTATGTGAAAACATTTCCAAAGAGCTTTATGTTTGTTTTTTTAGTAAACTTGATATTATAATAATAATAGCTTTTTTTAGGAGGTAAAATCATGGTAGCGGACAGTTTTCAATTTGTTTTTGACAAAAGGCTCGGAATTTCAGTACCTCATTTTGACAAAGATTGGGAAGATTATACTTTTGAGGAACAACACAAAATTATCGATTTATGGGAGAAAGAAAGGGCAAAAATACCTGATCGAGTGAAGGAAATTGAACAAGAAATTTTGGATAAACAAGAAATGATGTTTAAAATGTCTTTCGAAGATTATGTAGAACTTCACAAAGAGATTGTTGATATGTCCAGTGCAATCAATGATTTAAATATATGGTTTAGAACCCATGGAGAAATTTCCAATGAGTAAAAATAATTAAATATAGAATTATTTACCTTTATTCAAGAGAATAAAGGTTTTTTTGTGGTTAAAAATAAAAATAATCACAAAATAAGGAGGTTATAAGGATGGCAGTTTTATCAAAGGAAGAAAGTGTTCAATTAGTAACTATCTGGCTAGAACAGATTTATCAAGAAAATCCCTCGATAGAAATGATGGAATTAAAATATAAGGTCCTTGAATATTGGAATAAAGAACTCTTAAAAACCCAAACATTAGAATATATTTATTCTGCAATAGAAGAATATGAAAAATGGATTTCTTAAGTAAAAGTATTTAGGCCACTCTTATCATCAAAACCAAAATGTGTTAATCTAGACATTGGAATTCAATTATTATAATTGTATGACTACAGAAGATAGGGGCCTATTTACATGAAGTTCATATTCTATACAACAAATCAAGAGAAGCTTGCTGAGGCAAAGATTGCTCTAGCTGCTTTTGGCTTTGAGGTGGAAGGAAGAAGCTTTCCTTTTATTGAACCAACCAAAGGAACAATGGAAGATATTGCAAGCTATAAGCTTTCACAAATAAAGCATGATGATGATTCTCCAATCATGGTAGATGATTCGGGAATTTATTTTGAGGCATATCCAGGGTTTCCTGGTATTTTAACCAAAAGAACATTTAGAACGCTTGGCTATAAAGGGATTCGTAAGCTGTTAGATGGAGAAACACGCAGAGCCTTTTTTCAGGGTGCAATTGCTTTGCGCTGGCAAGGGGAAATTAAAACATTTATAGGGGAAACCTATGGCAGCATCATCACAAATATCCCTCTAGATCTTGCTAATGATCTCAAATTCCCATTTGACCCTATTTTTATTCCTGATGGTGACAATAGAGTATTAAGTGAAATGTCTCTTGAACAGCGAGTAGCCTATTCTTATCGGAGAAAAGCATTGAACGCATTGGTTGAATGGTTAACTCAACATGCAATAAAACGGTAAAATATTTCGAAAAACGAATTAATCGAATGATAAACGACCACTCTTTTAAAAAAATGGTCGTTTTTTTCTGTTTTTGCGTTTTTTTAACAGTAGGTGTTTTTCCTATTTCATATTATACTAATCTAATCAAACTAAAAAACTTACGAGAATAGAGGGTAACGGAAAATCATGAATTATCCTTTGGACATTATTAACAAAAATAAACGATTTAGTATTATAAATGGAATCTACTCTACGATAGCGAATAGCTATGGTGGATTTGTTGCTTTATATGCCATCCATGTGCTTGGTGCAAATCATCAACAGGTAGGATTAATTAATTCATTACCGGCGATTACTAGTTTAATCACCATCATTATTGGTGGATTATGGTTTAGTCAATTAACAGTGAAAAAGCGATTTTGCGGTCTTTCAATCTTGTTTACCCGAAGTGTGCTGCTGTTTATTGCCCTTATCCCTTTTTTACCTAATTATCAAGCATGGGTTTTCGTTCTTTTAATCGGATTCATGAGTATCCCAGGTAGCTTAGCAAATCTTTCATGGCAATCTTTCATTGGTGACTTGGTTCCAGAAAGGGAAAGAGGACAATTCTTTAGTAATCGAAACCGTATTTTAACTATCGTAGGAATGATTGCCACCGCTTTCTTAGGAGTAATTCTTAATCGTTATGATGCGGCATATCCATATCCCTACCAAATATTGTTTGTCGTGGCCTTTCTCTTTGGTATATTAGAAACTTATTATTTATTCAAACATGTGGAGTTTCCTATACAAAAGCCACAAGTAAAAGAGCAAATAAAAATCTTTATTAAAATAAAAGGGATGCTGAAGCAGAAACCATTTCTATTTTTTCTTTCGAGTTCTGTTCTATTTAATTTTGGTTGGCAAATGGCTTGGCCATTATTTAATATTTATCAAATTGAATATGCTCATGCTACTGCCTTTTGGCTTAGTTTATTTACAGTGACTAATCAATTGTCGCAAATTATCACCTATCGTTGGTGGGGTAGAATGGCAGACAAGTACGGGAACTCAATGATGCTTTTTATTGCAAGTGCCGGGATGGCTACTGCACCCTTTTTAACGATATTATCTACTAATCTAATCTATTTAACAGTTATAAACCTTTGGACAGGGGCATTTTTGGCCGGAACCAACCTGTTGCTATTTAATCAATTATTAAAGGTAACAACTGATGAGGAACGTTCCTCCTATATCACATTATATACGGTATTTATCGGGTTTATTGGTTTTATTGCACCACAGATTGGTGTTTGGCTTTTAGGTCAAATAGGGATGATTACGACGATGAATTTGTCTTCAATACTTCGCTTTTTTGGAGGTATTGCCTTTCTTGTCGTCGCAATAGTAATTGATAAAACAAATATTAAAGTAAAAAAAACAGATGCTCATTAAAGTAAGCATCTGTTTTTGTTTAACTTAAAGTTAATTGTTGAATGGGAACATGGATTCGTATACACTAAAGATGGAGAACATTGGCAAGATGGAGGTAAAAAAATGACAAGCTTTCGCTTTATTCATACAGCAGATTTACATTTAGATACCCCTTTTACAGGTTTAAAGAAGTTACCTGATTCCATATTTGAACAAATAAAACAGTCTACTTTTCAGTCATTTGATCAAATTGTGGAATTATGCATCCGTTATAAAGTGGATTTTCTGGTGATTGCTGGGGATATTTTTGATTTAGAGGATCGAAGCCTAAGAGCGCAAATCTTTCTACGAAGTCGTTTAGAAAAGCTTAGTGATCATGGCATACATACCTATATGATTCATGGAAATCATGATCCTAATGATCAGGTAAAGGCATGGATGAATTGGCCAGAAAAAGTACATATATTTTCTGATCAGCAGGTGGAATCTGTTATCTTTAGCAAAGACAATCAGGAATTAGCATTAATCATGGGTCAAAGCTATCCTACAAAAGAATTTAAAGAGCGAATTGTACAGTATTATCAGCGAGATAAAGAAAAAAACCTTTTCCATATTGGCATTCTTCATACGAATGTTGATGGCAACAAAGATCATGATAGCTATGCGCCTAGTAGCTTTAAAGAGCTAGTAAATCAAGAGATGGATTATTGGGCTTTAGGACACATTCATAAAAGCACCATTCTTTCTAGCCAAAAACCTTATATTGTCTATCCTGGTAATCATCAAGGCAGAAATAAGAAGGAAAAAGGAACTAAAGGGTGTTATATAGTAGAAGTAAAGCAGAATCAAGTAGAAAAAATGGATTGGGTAGAAACATCGCAGATTATTTGGGAAGAGATTGAGGTAGACATCTCCCAAATTGCTCATATGCCAACTTTAATAGAGAAAATAGAAGAAAAGATTGAAATGGCCATTGAATATTGGAAAAAGCCTTTAATCCTTCAGATTCACTTGCAAGGTGAAACAGAGCTGCATTTTGAACTGACTCAGGAGATTAAACAAGAAGAGCTAAGAGAATGGTTAAATGGGCGATTTGAAAAAGAGCTTCACTGGGTCTATATCGATCAACTCTATGTGGAAACAATCGCTTTTGGTTTGGAGAAATGGATAGAAAAAGGCACTTTTCTAGGAGATTACATCAACGAGCTAGAAATTTTTCTTCAAGAAACTGAAATATTGGATTTAAAAAAAGAAGTTTTTGAGGAGCTTTTCAAAAACCGTGCGATAAAAACACATTTACCTAACGAATTCGTAGATTTACCAGAACAGCTAGCAAAAGACACAAAGAATCTTATCTATCAATATTTTGTTAGGGAGGACATTAAACGTTGATTATTGATACTATACAAATTTATGGGTTTGGTAAGCTAAAGGAGACCACTATAGATTTAAAACCGGGAATTAATGTAATTGAAGGCTTGAATGAAGCAGGGAAAAGTACAATTATGGCATTTATTCGAGCAATATTTTTTGGGTTTGAGATAAACCGCAATCCGCATCTTCGCTATGAGCCGATTCATGGTGGGGTTTTTGGTGGCGCAATAAATCTCCGCAATGAAAAGGGAGAACAAATTCGCATTGAAAGGGTTTATCGTAAAAAAGTAACCGGGGATGTAAAGGTTTTTCTAGCCGATGGAAGTACAGGAGATGAAGAGGTATTAAGCCAGCTTCTTGGAAGAATGAATGAGAAAATCTTTAAACAAATTTTCACCTTTGGATTAACAGAACTTCAGCAAATAGAAGCATTACAGGACCATGAAATCAATGGTTTTATCTATAATTCAACTATGGGTGTCGCTAAACAAATTCTTGTAATGAAACAGGATTTGCAGAAAAAAAGGCAAAATCTATTTAAATCAGGAGGTAAAAATCCTAGCATTAATCAAACCCTTCAAGAATTAGATCGCATTAAGCAGCAGATAGAAAGTATTAAAAGAAAAAATGAAAAGCATTTCCTTTCAACACAAAGGATTATAGAGCTAGACCAAAGCATCAAAGACTTAGAGCAAACAATTTTCAGTAGAAATAAAGAGCTTGAATGGCTGGAAAAGGTTAACCATTATCAAAAATATGCAGATAGACTTAGAGCTATTGATAATCAGTTGGAAAACGAATATAGCAATATCCCTCTATTTCCTGAAAACGGGATACAGCGTTTGGAAGGCATAGAGGAAAAGCTAAAGGAATATGTTGGTCAATTAGAAGAAATCAATTTTAAAATAAATGAATTAGAAGAAACGCAAAAGCACCTACAGAAAAATCCATTTCTTGCTCCTATATTAACTAGAATAGAATTGGTTAAAGATAATTGGCGGTTATATCAAAAAAATGACGAAGCATTGATAGAGAAGAACTTGGAATTCGAATTGATACAAAAGAAAATAAAAGAACAGCTTAATGAATTAGGTGCTGGCTATTCTGAAGAAATAATCAAAGAAATGAACTTTTCTATAAATGATAAGCAAATTGCACAGGTATTAATCAATGATATAAATGTAAAGCAGGAACAATTAAAAGCAACCCACAATCAATTAAGCGTAATACAAAGACAGTGGCGGGAATTGGAAGAGGATTTAAAGGATTTAAATTATCAAACATTGGAGGATAACAACGATGCCTTGCAGGTCTTACGTTTTATTGAAGAAAAATGGAGAGAATTAAAGGAAAATCAAAGCGAAAAACATCAATCGCTCGTAAAAAAAGAGGGCTTACAACAGCAAATCACTTCTTTTAGAAGTAAAAGAATGAGTCCTTATATATTTCACAGCTTTAGTTTTCTTCTACTCATCTTTGGAATATTTTCATTGTTAAATAATGATTGGATCAATGGTGTATTTGTGTCGAGCTTAGCTATAGGATTATCCTTTTTCGCCAGACAAACTCAAGTTAAGGACAAAAAATGGATAAGACAACAAGAGACTATAATCAAAAATGAGGAAAACAGGATTAATGAACTAGAAAATAATATCCTTCATATCCATAATGAGACTTTCCCTACCTTGAAAAAATGGGGATTAGAACGTCTAGACCAGTCAACCATTGATCAATTAAGACAATGGAAGGAGAAATATCTAAAACAGGCTGATCGCTCTCAATATGGTAAACAGAAAAAGTTAGAAATTGATCATTTGCTTGAAGAAAAGAAGTTACAGGAAGAAGCACTCCATCAAGAATGGATCAAATGGAAAGCTTGGTTGGCAAATCATCATCTGGATGTAAGAACAGAGCCATCTTTTCTGCTAACCTTGATTAATAAAATAGAACAAATAAAGAGTCAGCTAGAACAACGTGATTTTCTTCATGAGCAGAAGCAGTTAATCCAAAACAAAAAAATGCAATATCATCAGGAATTAGAAGAATTGCTTTCAATTTCTCAGATCGATTCGGTAGGCTCTTACGAAGCTAAGCTAGAGAGAATCGTTTCGGAGAAAAATAGATATATGGAAATTGAGGAAAAACAAATAAAAATACAAGATCAGCTTTTAACGCTTAAAGGCCAATTTAAAATGCTAGAAACAAAAATGGATACTGAAAAGAAAAATAGAGAGGCATTATTTACTTACGCCAAGGTAAAGGATAAAGAAGCGTTTTTTCATCAACAAAAAAGGTATGATGAGTATGTCCAATTAAAGGAGGAAAAAAATCTCATTCTCTTAGGAATGAAAAGTAGTTGTCGAACAGAGGAAGAGTTTGAGCGGCTAAAGCTAGAGATTACAGAAGCTCCTCCAACCATCTTACAAAAGATGTCCGTTTTAGAAAGGGAAATTCAAACATTAAATCAGTCACTAAAAGACCAGGCTGAAACAAAGGGACAGCTTCAAAATCAAATCGACGAAATAGAAGGTGACCATTCTTTAAGTCATCTCCTACAAGAATATGCGGAATTACAAGCCATTTTAGTAGAACAAACAAAAGAATGGATGAAGCTTACCTTAGCTGATCATGTAATGGACAGAACTATGGAAATCTATGAGACAGAAAAGCAACCACTGGTTATACAAAACGCAACAACTTATTTTCAGCAGATGACTAATTATCAATATTCAAAAATTATTGCTCCAATTGGAGAAAAGGAAATTGAAGTAGTAAGAAGGGATGGCCAAAGATTTTTACCATTATTTTTGAGTAGAGGAACAATTGAACAGTTATTTTTGTCAATGCGATTCGCATTTATTAAAGAGTTTTCCAAAGAAAGCTTAGTACCTGTGGTTTTAGACGATATTTTTGTCAATTTTGATCCTAATCGATTACAAAACGCGATTAAGGCGATTAATCAATTCGCGGAAGATTATCAGGTGTTATTATTTACTTGCCATCCACATGTTACTCGATTAATTAATGATACTATTGATAAAGATAATTTCCATTATTACAATTTGATATCCTAATCATTTAAGGCTATTTATCCTTTTTTCTGGCAAACAAACGGCTATTCTCCAAGCCAAATGTTTATTCACATAATAGTCTAAAATGGTAGATGCAGAAATAAAACCGACTAAAGGCCAATCAATCGACCGTAAAAATGTCATGGCATTCACCCCTTTGTATATCATATGCGCGATTTAAGATGTACGGCCCCTAAATTTTTCTATATTCATGTATATCTTTTCAATGGCAGGGATTACAGTTAAAATGGTGTGAGAGGAAATACAGAAGGAGACTAATTATGTTCAACAGAAAACAACAACAAAGATACCCAACCGTTATTTGGCTTTTAGCGATAGGAATGACAATTAATGTCACAGGAAATTCTTTTTTATGGCCTTTAAACACCATCTATATTACTCAGGTGTTAGGAAAAACAGTTACCGCAGCTGGTTTTGTATTAATGCTACAATCTGGAGCTGGTATATTAGGTAATTTAATAGGTGGTTGGTTATTTGATCAAATCGGTGGAAAACGCTCGATTCTTTCAGGAATTATTTTATCGACTGTAACAGTTACTCTTTTAGCGTTTTTTAATGAGTGGGAGCTATATATTACATTTATGCTACTATTAGGCTTTAGCAATGGATTAGTCTTCCCATCTATGTATGCAATGGCAGGAACCATTTGGCCAGAAGGAGGAAGAAAGGCTTTTAATTTAATATATGTAGCTCAAAATTTAGGAGTAGCAGTGGGTTCAGCATTTGGTGGAATTGTTGCGTCTTTTTCTTTTCAATTAATTTTTCTAGTGAATGCCGCTACATTTATTGCTTTCTTTTTTCTGATGATTTTTGGTTTCAAAAAAGAACATTGGCAAAAAGCACAGGAAGGTAAAGTTGATCATCGAGATATTTTACCACAAAATGGATTGTTAAGAGGAAATTCAACTCGTTTTATTTCCTTAATGATTCTTTCGATTGCGTTTGTTTTGGCTTGGATTCCATACGTGCAGTGGCAGACTAGTCTTTCTGCGTATATGGCTAATTTAGGAATACCATTAAATAAATATAGCTTGCTTTGGACAATCAATGGTGCATTAATTGTATTAGGACAACCTCTCATTGTTTTTACTACCAATCATTTTTTAAAAACAGTGAAAAAACAGCTTTTAGCTGGTAGCATCATCTTTCTTATCGCTTTTGGTATTCTATATGGAAATACAGCTTATGTAGGATTTGTTTTTGGAATGATTATTATGACTATCGCTGAAATGTTAGTATGGCCAGCAGTTCCATCTGCTGCTCAGGATATGGCACCAAAAGGAAAAGAAGGATTTTATCAGGGAGTAGTAGGTAGTGCAGGCTCTACTGGTAGAATGATAGGGCCTTTATTAGGGGGCATTCTTTTTGAAAATCTGGGTGTTAATAATCTAATTCTGATCATGCTAGGGCTATATATTTTGTCAGGGATTGCTTTTATGAACTATGATTATATGATTAAAAGAAAAGAGAAGAGGGATGAAGTTGCCTAATATTTGGACACATATGATATATGGGGAACAGGTCGCGAAGAAGGCTGGTATTTCATTTGATGCTTCTTATCAAAATGTTTTTCGTTTTGGCTGCCAGGGACCAGACCCATTCTTTTATTATAATTTTTGGCCATGGAAAAAAGAAAAAGCACCAGTGAGAATTGGTGGCATGATTCATAAACAAAATTGTGGTACCTTTTTGCTGAAAATGCTTCAATACGCAAAGGAAAGTCAAGATAAGCTTTTACAAGCCTATGTACTTGGCTTTGTGGCACATCATTTATTAGATCGGAATGCACATCCATATATTATTTATAAATCGGGAGAAGAGGGGAATAAGCATCAGCTTTTAGAGAATATCATCGATACCTTAATCTTAAAAAAATATCATGGACTTGATACTTGGAAAAAACCAGTTTATAAGGAAATTGAAATAGGTAAGCTTTTACCCCATTCGATTCGGAAAATGCTGACAAGCCTTATTAAAGAGATTCATCAAGTAGAAGATGAAAACCTTGAACAAATTATTAGTAAATCCTATCAGGATATGATTCTTGCTCTAAAGGTATTATTTGATCCAACAGGGATTAAGCATAAGCTTCTAAGAAAACAAATAGAACCATTTTCATATTCTAAACATATTCCAGATAAGGATTATTTAAATCTACAAAAGACGGAATGGTATCATCCAGCAGATTTAAACGAGAAAAGTAATGAAAGCTTTTATGAGATCTTTGATCGAGCATTGAATGAGGGATTACCTCTATTTAAGGAAATTAATCAATACTTTCATGGGCAGGATAATTTAGCCTCTATTGAAAAATTGCTCAGCAATATCTCCTATGAAACAGGTAAGGATTGTAGTTTTGAGCTAGAACATCGTTACTTCGATCCAATTATTTAAAGTATAAAAAAATTAACAAAAATAGCAGGGTGTCCCCCTGTTATTTTTAAAATGTATTAGAGGTTGAGGAAAGTATTCCAACTGGAATTGGAGTTGTGAACGTTGATTGAAAATAGGACATTGCATATTTTAAATGGGCAAGAAATGTATGATTATTTTCAAAAAAACAATTTTCTTGCACAAGAATTGATGATTCCCTTTAACGAGGCTATGTGTTATGGAAGTACAAGTAGTGACATATTTTCAAATGATTTCTCCGAAATACGTTCGAAAGTTCATCAAGTTGCAATTGAAGAATATGAGTATATTACTTTAAAGCCATTACAAGCTCTGTTTGAGGAAATGTTCACTCGTATCGTATTATGGTTTGATACCGATATGTTTTGCCAAATCAATCTCCTCACTATTCTTGCTTGGTTAGATCAGACTAATTATAAAGGAACTATTGAACTTCAAATAGTTGGTGATCAGTATAAACCAGTGGCTTGGTTTGCCATAGAGGCTGATGGGTATTATGCAATATACGAACAAGTTTTAATTCAAAAAACAATTCAAAAATATGTTCATCTTGACCCTTTAAGGAAGGGAATTGAATTATATTTAAACTATCTTAATAAAGAAAGTGATCTTATGTTGTATATTCAAAAGCACATTGATGTTTCAGATAATGAACTTGTTCCTGAACTACTCGAGAAATTTAAACATTATGGATTAGGAGATAGCCAATACTTCAAAATAATTCAAAATTATCGCGAAAATCACCTTTAAAATTTATTCAAAAGGTTAGCTGCACTTATTTCGGAAAGGAAAATCTTATACTTTTCTTTCCGATAAAAAAAAAGACCAAATCATATGCGATTTAGTCTTTTGGTTGGTGCGCTTTTTAACTAGAATCACAGCGCCTCTCTTTGACCCTTTTCAATATCTACCTTTGTTAAAATCCATATACCTACAAGGAAGAAAATAACTAATGATACTATTCCGTATCGGCTTGATCCAGTTAATTGCCCAACAAGTCCAAAGATAAACGGCCCAAAAATAGCGGAGAATTTGCTTGAAATCCCGAAAAAGCCGAAGAATTCAGCAGATTTCGTTTTAGGAACCATACTGCCAAAGATGGAGCGGCTAATTGCCTGACTACCTCCTTGAACTAAACCGACTGCTGCAGCAAGTAGATAAAAATGAATTGCTGATTGCATGAAATATCCAATAACAACAATTACGACATACATCCATAATGAAAGATAAAGTGAATTCTTGGAGCCAATTTTTCCAGCAAGCTTACCAAAAACAATAGTTAATGGGAAGCCAACAAATTGAGTGATTAAAAGGGCAATGATTAAATCGTTGGTTCCAATCCCGATTTCCTTGCCATAAATCGTGGCCATTTTTATAATGGTACTAATTCCATCGTTATATAACCAAAAAGCGATTAAAAACTTTAATAATTCCTGATACCGCTTAATTTCTTTAAAGGTAGCTGTTACTCTTGTGATTGCTACAGAAACATATGCTTTGGTGTTAACCTCTTTTTTAGCGGTGCTTCGATCTTCTTTTACATATAAAAAGAAAGGAGTGGAAAATAATAGCCACCAAATTCCTACAGATAAAAAGGATAAACGAGTTGCAGTTAAGGTATCTGGTATTCCGAATAAGGCTGGCTTCATAATCATTGCAATGTTAAGAAGTAGGAGTAGTCCTCCACCAATATAGCCATAAGAATACCCTTTCGCAGAAACATAGTCCATCTCTTTCTGAGGAACAATCTCTGGTAAAAAAGCATCATAAAATATATTGCCGCCAGAAAATCCAATCATTCCTAGAATATATAAACCAGAAACCCAAAGATATTGACCTTCACCTGTAAAAAATAAAAGAATACTAGAAATAGAGCCAATTAAGATAAATACAGATAAAAAGCGTTTTTTCGCTCGTGAATAATCTGCCATTGCACCAAGAATAGGAGCTAAAAACGCTACTAATAGCATACCAATGGATTGAGTATAGCCCCAATAAGCGGTTGCAGTGTTTCCTTCAAGGTTTTTTCCAGCGACATCCATAAAATATATGGGTAAAACTGCTGCCATAATCGTTGTTGCAAAAGCGGAATTTGCCCAGTCATACATTGTCCATCCAAATACAGCTTTTTTGTTCATTTTTTTAACTCCTCTCATACCTACTAGTAATATCATATCATTTCATAATTTTCCAAACTAGATAAATTTTCTAATTATGACATAATCAGTTTGTGGTCTGATACAATAAATATAATTACGATTTGAAATCTATTAAACTAATGAATAATGGTGAGAAAGATGATGATGAAAACTAAAAATCGAGTTATTCTTCATATTGATATGAATGCTTTTTATTGCTCTGTTCATGAGGCAGTAGAGCCGGAAAAGTATAAGGGAAAATCAATCGCGGTGGCTGGTAGTGAAGAGCTGAGAAAAGGAGTAATTGTAACCTCCTCTTATACAGCGAGAGCCAATGGGGTGAAGACAGGGATGCTAGTAAGTCAGGGGCGGAAACTAGATCCTAATTTAATCATTATTCCTCCTAATTTTGATTTATATCGTCATTATTCTCGTGAATTTATGAAAATTGTTTATCAGTTTTCACCTATGATAGAAGAGGCATCGATTGATGAGTGCTATCTTGATATTAGTGGTTCTTCTCAATTTGGTCATCCACTTGAGATAGCAGAAAAAATTCAACAGCAAATTAAAGACCAATTAGGTTTACCTTGCTCCATTGGGATTGGCCCAAATAAATTATTAGCAAAAATGGGCTCTGATATGAAAAAACCAAATGGAATTACCATTTTAAGAAAAAGGGAGTTTCCTAAATTATTTTGGAGTAAGCCAACCAATGCACTTTTTGGGATTGGAAAACGTTCTGCAGAAAGGCTGGAAAAGCTAGGAATAAAAACCATCGGTGAGCTTGCACAGGCAGATGAAGAGCGTCTGAAAAAGGAATTTGGTATTTTAGGAGCGCATTTAAAAAATTCAGCCAATGGAGTTGATCATTCGCCAGTTGTAGTGGAGACTGAGGCGAATAAATCCATCGGTCATACGACTACATTGCCAAAGGATATAAGGAACCTAAAGGAGGCATATTCCGTATTTTTAGGTTTGGCAGACCAAGTGACAAGAAGGATGAGGAAACAGCAGCTATTATCATCCACCATTCAAATCACCATCCGATATTCTGACCGGAAAACCATTACTAGATCGATAACCATTGAGCAACCTACTGAAGAAATGAATACAGTCTACAAAGTGGCATGTCAATTATTTGATCAATTTTGGAATAGTGAGCCTGTTCGACTTTTAGGAATTACATTGCAAAACCTTCGAATAAAGGAGGAAACAGGCATACAATTAGACATTTTTAATTACCAAGAACAGCCTAAAAAGGAAAGCTTAAATAAAATTATGGACCAATTAAGAGATAAATACGGTGAAAATACCATTATCACTGCTGGGATGAAAGGGATTGAATCAGGCGAACGATTAAGAAATACAAAAGCAAGAGGAACTTCACTTCAAAAGGATTATCTTAAACTTAATCCAATTCAAAAGAAAGACAATTAAAATAAAATATAGGTCATTATTTATACCTATCGATATAGAAATTTAGGGTAATGTGATGAATCGGACTTAGATTAAATAAAAATCTAAGTCCTTTTTTTCTACTTAGATAAACTTTCCTTCAAAAAAAACTATATAAAAGGTATTTTTTTTAATATAATATTAATTAAATGAATATTCTTAATATTCTGTAATAATTTGGAGGGGTGAATAATGGACTTTGAATTGACTAAAGATCAAAAAATGATAAAGGACATGGTTCGAAAATTTGCCGAGAATGAAATAAGGCCCAAGGCCGAACATGTAGATAAAACAGGCGAGTTTCCGATTGAGACGTTTGAAAAAATGGGTGAATTAGGTTTATTGGGCATTCCTTTTCCAGAAAAGTATGGTGGTGCGGGTGGAGATACTCTTTCTTATATCCTCGCAGTGGAAGAGGTTGGTAGAGCTTGTGGCAGTACTGGCCTAAGTTATGCAGCAGCCGTATCTCTTGGTGCTAGCCCGATTTATTACTTTGGTACTGAGGAGCAAAAGGAAAAGTATTTAATCCCCTTAGCTAGTGGTGAAGCATTAGGAGCGTTTGGATTAACAGAGCCGAATGCAGGCTCTGATGCTGGTGGTACGAAAACAACAGCAGTTTTAAAAGGGGATTATTATGTAATTAATGGAGAAAAAATCTTTATAACCAATGCGAGCTATGCCAAAACGATAATTGTAACCGCTGTCACGGGTAAGGATGAACGAGGGAAGAATATTGTTTCTGCAATCATTGTACCTACAGATACTCCTGGACTAACCATTACTAGTAACTATGACAAAATGGGCGTTAGAGGCTCGAATACCACGGAAATCATTTTGGAGAATGTTGAGGTACCAAGGGATAATTTATTGGGAGATCCCAATAAGGGATTTAAACAGTTTTTATATACCTTAGATGGCGGAAGAATATCCATTGGAGCCCTTTCCTTAGGAATTGCTCAAGCAGCTTATGAGGCAGCATTAAAGTATTCTCAAGAACGAATTCAGTTTGGACACACCCTTTCCAAGTTTCAAGCCATTCAATTTAAGCTAGCTGATATGGCAATGGAGATTGAATTAGCTCGTAATATGATTTATAAGACAGCGTGGTTAAAGGATAAAGGGAAACCTTTTACTAAAGAGGCCGCCATTGCGAAATTATTCGCTTCTGAGACTGCTTTTAGAGTTTCTAATCAAGCGATTCAGATTCACGGTGGAAACGGTTATATGAGAGAATATGCGGTTGAGCGTTATTTGCGTGATGCCAAATTAATGGAAATCGGTGAAGGAACATCAGAAATACAGAGAATGGTTATAGCAAGACAGATTTTGACAAATGAGTAGAAAACAGGTTTAGGAGTGGAGAGGATGTTTAAAAAAATTCTTATTGCCAATCGTGGTGAAATTGCACTTCGTGTAATAAAAACCTGCAAATTAATGGGAATCAGTACTGTAGCAATATATTCAGAGGCAGATCAGAAATCCCTTCATGTGAGATTAGCAGATGAAGCATATTTTGTCGGGGGTTCACGGGTGAAGGATAGCTATTTAAATATCGACAAGATACTAGAGATTGCTAAAGAATCAAATGCAGAGGCAATTCATCCTGGTTATGGGCTATTGTCTGAGAATCCGGATTTTGCAAGAAAATGTGAGCAGTCGGGATTAGTATTTATCGGTCCAAAACCAGAGGTCATTGCACAAATGGGAAGTAAAATAGAGTCTAGAAAAATGATGGAGAAGGCTGGAATCCCTATTGTACCTGGAATTACTACCTCCATAGAAAATAGTAGTGAAGCTATTCTTGCAGCAAATGAGATCGGCTATCCTATTATGTTGAAGGCATCTGCAGGTGGTGGAGGTATAGGTATGCAAATCGCACATAACGAGGAGGAATTAATCGCTGCCTTTGAGGGAAATAAAAAACGTGCCCAAGACTTCTTTGGTAATGGAGAAATGTATTTAGAAAAGTATATTGAAAGCCCTAGGCATATTGAAATTCAAGTGCTAGCAGATCAACAAGGAAACTCGGTTTATCTTTGGGAACGAGAATGCTCTATTCAACGAAGACATCAAAAAGTGGTTGAGGAAGCTCCATCTAGCTTCATAGACGAAGAAACTAGATGGAAAATGGGAGAGACAGCGATGAAAGCTGTAAAATCACTAGGCTACGATAACGCTGGAACGATTGAATTTTTGGTAGATAAGAATAAAAAATTCTACTTTTTAGAAATGAACACTCGTTTACAGGTCGAGCATCCTGTTACTGAAGAAATCACTGGAATAGATCTTGTGATGGAGCAAATAAAGATCGCTTATGGGGAGAGTATTGCTTACTCACAAAAGGATATTCAAAGAAAAGGTCATGCGATTGAAGTTCGAATTTATGCAGAGGATCCAAAAACTTTCTTTCCTTCTCCCGGTAAAATTACTAAATTAAGAATTCCAGAGGGTTCACAAATCCGTCATGAGTTAGGCATTGAAGAGAACTCGGTTGTTACCCCTTTTTATGACCCGATGATTGGAAAGCTAATTGTAACAGGCGCTAATCGTACTGAGGCTATAGAAAATTTACAGTCCGCACTGAAGAACTATGAAATAGAGGGGATAAAGACAAATATTACGATGCTTAAAGAAGTAATCGCACATCCTGCTTTTCGTTATGGAGATACAACCACTGATTTTATCACCAAATATATTGCTAACAAAAAATAAATATAATTTAAGATGATTTTAAATTTAGATAAAGGAGAGGGTTTAATTGAGTAAGGTAATTACAAATATGGCAGGTAACGTATGGAAGGTGCTAGTGAATATAGGAGACAAGGTGGAAGAAGGGCAAAGTGTTGTTATTCTTGAATCAATGAAAATGGAAATCCATGTAACTGCTGATGAGCCAGGCATTGTAAAAGAGTTAAAGGTGAATGAAGGAGATTTTGTAGACGATGGAGATATCATCCTTGAACTAGAGTACTAGGAATTTAAGGAGGAGCGTCTATGAAATGGCCCAATGCAATTAAGGTAAAAGAGGTTGGTCCTCGTGATGGCCTACAAAACGAAGCGAATTTTATTTCAACAAAGGACAAAATTACCTGGATTGATCAGCTTTCTCATTCAGGACTTCCATATATTGAAGTAGCCTCCTTTGTTAATCCAAAGTGGATTCCCGCTTTGGCAGATGCTATCGAGGTCGTTCAAGGTATTGAAAGAGTAGAAGGAGTAACCTATGCGGCATTAGTTCCCAATCAAAAGGGACTTGAAGGAGCCTTAAAAGCAAATATTGATGAGGTATCCATCTTTATGTCTGCTAGTGAAACTCATAATTTAAAAAATATTAACAAATCGATAGAACAAACCTTCCCAATACTTAAAGGGGTAGTAACGGATTCGCTTGCAGCTAGTAAAAGTGTTCGTGGCTATGTATCTACGGTTTTTGGTTGCCCTTATGAGGGAGCTGTTCATGTTAATCAGTTGTTAAAGGTAGCGGAAAAGCTATTTGAAATGGGGGTTAGTGAGGTATCTCTTGGGGATACGATTGGAGTTGCAAATCCGAAGCAGGTAAATGAAGTATTAGAAGAATTACTAAAATACTTCCCATCGGATAAATTAGCATTGCATTTCCATGATACCCGAGGAACAGCCTTAGCCAATATATTAGTTTCTATGGAAATGGGGATTACCACCTTTGATAGTTCACTAGGAGGGCTTGGTGGCTGCCCATATGCTCCAGGTGCATCAGGAAATCTAGCAACAGATGACTTAATTTACATGCTAAATGGAATGGGAGTTAGTACAGGAATTGATTTAGATAGATTACTAATCGCGGGTAAATATATTGAAGAGAAGGTAGGACGCACTCTTCCAAGCCATAATCTACAAGCTGCCAAATCGTAGGGGGGATTAAATTGGATGGAAATTTAATTGTTAAAAGAATGGTAGATGGGATTGTAATCTTAACACTAAATCGGCCAGAGGCAGCCAATGCATTATCTGTAAGCTTATTAAAAGAAATAAAGGAAACATTAGTAGATTTCAAATATGATTCATCAATCAAATGTGTAATCGTGACAGGCCAAGGGGAAAAAGCATTTTGTGCTGGTGCAGATTTGAAAGAAAGAGCAGATATGGATCAGGAACAGGCTAGAAGAACAGTTAGCCTGATTAAAGAAGTAATTAATAGCTTTGAAGCATTACCAAAACCAGTAATTGCTGCGATTAATGGGGTGGCTCTTGGTGGTGGATTGGAATTGGCATTGGCTTGCGATATTCGAATTGCTGCAGATAGTGCTAAATTGGGCTTAACAGAAACTTCCCTTGCAATAATCCCTGGTGCTGGTGGAACCCAAAGACTATCTCGATTAATAGGAAAGGGTAAAGCGAAAGAACTTATTTTTACAGCAAGAAAGATTGATGCTATTGAAGCAGAAAAAATCGGCTTAGCGGAGTATGTTGTGCCCATAGATCAATTGTTAGATAAAGCATTTGAGATTGCAGCTCAGATTGCGAAAAATGGTCCTATCGCAATTACACAAGCAAAGTTTGCCATAGATAAAGGATATGAAGTGGATTTGGCAACTGGACTAGAAATTGAAGCAAAAGCATATGAAATAACAATACCGACAAAGGATCGGTTAGAGGGGCTAGCTGCCTTTAAAGAAAAGCGTCCACCGATTTATAAAGGACACTAAGGAAAATAGGAGGGATTCACGTTGTCGCTAGAAAATGATTTATTAGAAAGAGTAGAAAGAATTAAAAAGGGTGGAGCAGCCAAATATCACGAAAAAAATGCGGAGCAAGGAAAGCTATTTGTGAGAGACCGTCTAAAGCTGCTATTTGATGAAGGAATTGAATTAGAGGATGGATTCTTTGCTAATAATTTGGATGAAGAGTTTCCAGCAGATGGCGTTGTAACTGGAATCGGCAAAATTAATGGTCGTGTTGTTTGTGTGATGGCAAATGATTCGACCATCAAGGCAGGCTCATGGGGCCAAAGAACGGTAGAAAAAATTATTCGAATTCAAGAAACCGCAGATAAGCTAAGAGCGCCAATGATTTATCTAGTAGATTCGGCTGGAGCAAGAATTACGGATCAAGTGGAAATGTTTCCGGGGAGAAGAGGAGCAGGAAGAATTTTTTATAATCAAGTAAAACTATCTGGAAGGGTTCCTCAGGTTTGTGTATTATTTGGACCTTCTGCAGCGGGTGGTGCTTATATTCCAGCCTTTTCCGATAATGTTATCATGGTGGATGGGAATGCATCGATGTATCTTGGATCTCCTAGAATGGCTGAGATGGTCATTGGTGAAAAAACTACCTTAGAGGATATGGGTGGGGCTCGTATGCATTGCTCGGTTTCTGGGGTTGGCGATGTCTTAGCAAAAAGCGAAGAAGAGGCAATTCAATTAGCAAAGGATTACCTATCCTATTTTCCTTTAAATTATACAGAAAAGCCACCAACTTATGTGGGTATGCAACCAAAGACAAATGAAAAAACCTTAGAGGAAATTATACCAAAAAATCAAAATGCACCATTTAATATGCATGAAATGATTGAAAAGCTAGTGGATGAAAATTCTTTCTTTGAAATAAAGAAGCTAT
The DNA here is from genome assembly GCA_002441135.1 of Caryophanales bacterium UBA6259. Classification (GTDB taxonomy): domain Bacteria; phylum Bacillota; class Bacilli; order Tepidibacillales; family Tepidibacillaceae; genus UBA6259. Next base: position 231,977 of record DJVJ01000038.1, read on the forward strand.
TTGCACCTGAAATCATAACTGGCTTTGGACGATTAAATGGGAAAGTCATTGGAATCATCGCTAATCAACCACGAGTAAAAGGGGGCGTATTATTCCATGATTCAGCAGATAAGGCAGCCAGATTTATTACACTTGCTGACGCCTTCCATATTCCACTCTTATTTCTAGCCGATGTTCCAGGATTTATGATTGGATCTAAAGTGGAACGAGCAGGTATTATTCGACATGGTGCGAAAATGATTTCTGCAATGTCGGAGGCTACCGTTCCTAAGATTTCAATCATTGTTCGAAAGGCATATGGTGCTGGATTATATGCGATGGCAGGCCCTGCCTTTGAACCAGATGTTTGCTTAGCACTTCCTACTGCACAGATCGCAGTAATGGGCCCTGAAGCAGCAGTAAATGCAGTTTATGCGAATAAAATTGCCGAGTTAGCTCCAGAAGATAGAGCCGCTTTTGTTGAAAAGAAAAGGGAGGAGTATAAGAAGGATATTGACATTTATCGTTTGGCATCCGAATTAATTGTTGATGGTATCGTTCCTGCTAACTCCTTAAGAGATGAACTAATAAAAAGATTTGACATGTATATGTCCAAATATCAAGTGTTTACTGAGCGAAAGCATCCTGTTTATCCCGTATAACCAGTTAACAAAGAAAAAGGAGACTTTATATAGGTCTCCTCCTTTATCTTCTCATTATTCCGTTTGATTTATATATTGCTCAATGATTCTTGTTTCTTCTTGGATATGGTCTTGCTTAGCGACGATTGGGATTTGATAGATAGGCAATAACTGATTAATTGCTTCTTCCGTAATATTAGTAATTTCCATTTCTCCTTGGGATAGTTGTTCTTCAAGTTTATTTTTTACTTTTGAAATGTTTGGTTGCTCCATTTACTTATCCTCCTTTTTTTTATTATGGATGGGCCTTCGTTTCTTTATACGATAGGTTTATAGTGACAGAGAAATGCTGCTAGGTTATACTAAAATTAGTACTAGGTACTATTAATTAGTTATATAATAAAGTACTAACTATAATTTAATTAAATAAAGGTGAGGGAGAATAATGAAAAATATAACCTATGTTTTAGATAGTGGAAGTGATTTTGAACAACAGTTTACTAGTTGATTTCATTTTCCTGTTAGGATTGTTCCTCTGAATTTAATTATTGAAGGTCAAGAATATAAGGATGGATTAGATATATCAAAAGATGAATTTTATACCAAAATGGCAGAAGCAAAGGAATTGCCCAAAACTAGTCAACCATCTCCACAGCAATTTTATGAAGTATTTAGTGAGGAAGTAGCAAAAGGGAATGAAGTTCTATGTATTTGCTTAACCTCAAAACTAAGTGGTACTTATCAAAGTGCGGTAATTGCAAAAGAGATGCTAGAGGAAGAAAAAAATTTGGTACATATCATAGATTCTGAAAGCGTTTCTGCCCATTTAATTCTTTTACTAAAAAAGGCGGATCAATTAATATTGGAAGGCAATGATTTAATCCAAGTAGCAATACAGCTAGAGCAATTCCGGAGCAAAGTTAATATATTAGCTTTACTTGATACTTTAGAGAATTTGAAAAAGGGTGGAAGAGTCTCCTTTGCTCAAGCAGCAATTGGTGGATTATTAAACATTAAACCATTAATTACATTAACAGATGGCTTAGTAGAAACGATTGAAAAATTTAGAGGTAGAAAAAAAGGATTGTCCAATTTAGCCGAGATGCTCACATCACCAAAAATAAAAAAAGATATTCTATTTGTTGTCCATAGCTTTCAAGACGAAGCACGATTAAAGGAAGAATTGGATGTAATGCCTTTATCTGATTTTAAACAAATTGAGTTTCTAAAATTAGGATCAACAATAGGAACACATGCAGGTGCTAATACCTTAGGTTTTGTATTTGAAAGTGAGTAAGGAAGGGTAAAATAATCTAATCAATAATATTGTAAATAGGGACACCAGTGTTTTTTCTGGTGTTCTTATTTTATACTTTAGGAAAGCCAGTCTTTTCTAATTTCAAAATAGTTCAAAAAATTCGTCCAAAAAATGTTTAACTCATGTTATATTGTTATCAAGGAAAAAAACTATTTTATATCGCTTAAATGGGGGATGAAGATGAGATTTGTAACCTTTGAAATGGGAAATGAACAGCGTATTGGATTATTATTAGAAGACAATCAAGTTCTTGACCTGCAAAAAGCCCAAGAACTAATGGAAAATCAGATTACTTTACCGAATACGATGATTGGATTGATTCAATTAGGAGAAAGTGCGATAAATAAAAGTAAAGAAATTTTAGAATGGATACAAATAGGAAATGGAGAGGGTGCTATCTATTCATTAGATCAGGATGTTCATTTGCTAGCGCCAATTCCTAGACCAACAAAGAATATATTTTGCTTAGGCAAAAATTATGCTGCACATGCTAAGGAAATGGGGGCAGAGGAGCTGCCAAAATATCCAATGGTATTCTCCAAAGCACCAACTACAGTTACTGGCCCTTATGCGAATGTATTGAGCCATAAGGAAATTACAGATAGCTTAGATTATGAGGGTGAAATGGCAGTCATCATAGGGAAAAAGGGCACCCGAATTTCCAAAGAAGAAGCCTTTGATTATGTTTTTGGTTATACAATAATTAATGATATTACCGCGAGAAACCTACAAAACAATCATAAGCAATTCTTACTTGGAAAAAGCTTAGACACTGGTTGTCCAATGGGACCAGCTATTGTTCATGCTTCTGTGATTGAGAACGCCCATCATTTACAAGTGAAAACAACCGTAAATGGAGAGCTTAGACAAAACGGAAATACAGACGAGTTTATTTTTGACATTCCAACCATGATTGCTTCCATAAGTCAGGGTTTAACATTAGAACCTGGGGATATCATCGCAACAGGAACACCATCTGGGGTTGGATCAGGCTTTAACCCACCAAAATTCCTTAAAGTAGGAGATGTGGTTGAGGTTGAAATTGAAGGACTAGGTGTAATTAAAAATACAATCGTAGAATAGAATAGACACTCTGTAAAAACTCGCATATAATAAATTAAGAAACATAGGTGTAAATTTTAATATTTAAATTTTAAACAAACTTTACCTTGAGAAAGGGGGGAAGCTGTTTGGTTTTTTATCAAACAGTATCCCTCCTTTTATTGTTTTTAGTTTGATAATGAGATAAAGAAAGAAAGGATAAGAGCCGATGACAATTTACATTGATGGGAATCATTTAACCTTTGAACAGATTTATGAGGTAGCATATAACAAAGTACAGGTACAGCTAACTGAAGAAGCATGGGCCAAGGTGGATGCAGCACGAAGCGTAATAGAACAATCTATTGATCAAGGAAAAGTGATTTATGGAGTAAATACTGGCTTTGGTAAGCTAAGTGATGTGCAGATTAAAAACGGCTTTTTAAAGGACTTACAATATCATTTAATTCGAAGTCATGCCTCTGGTGTAGGTGAGCCATTCTCAGAAGAAATCAGTAGAGTGATGATGTTGTTAAGAGCCAATGCACTAGCAAAAGGCTTTTCTGGTATCACTAGGGATACTCTTGGACAGCTATTAAATCTATTAAACCACCAAATTCATCCAGTCATTCCAAGTCAAGGCTCTCTCGGAGCGAGCGGTGATCTTGCTCCATTATCTCATTTAGCACTTGTTCTAATTGGAGAAGGGGAAGCATGGGTAGATGGAGAAAGAATGACGGGATTGGAAGGATTAACCAAAAGGGGCCTGGCCCCTATCAGTTTATCTGCAAAGGAAGGGTTAGCCTTAATTAATGGGACTCAAGCAATGACTGCGGTTGGGGTATTAACCTATTTAGAAGCTAGAGACTTAATTCAACAAGCAAATCAAATCGCAGCAATTACAATGGAAGGCTTACGAGGAGTGATCGATGCATTTGATGAGCAGGTACAGATGGTGCGTCCTTACCCACAGCAAAGTGAAGTTGCACGTGGTTTTCGAGAGCAATTAAAGGATAGCAAATTAATTACCAAGCAAGGTGAGATTCGAGTACAGGATGCCTACACTATTCGTTGTATCCCACAGGTTCATGGAGCAATTCAACAGGTGCTTGATTATGTAGATAATGTTTTAAAAATTGAAATAAACTCAGCGACCGATAATCCGTTAATTTTTCCAGAGACAGGAGATATTATCTCAGGGGGAAACTTTCATGGAGAACCAGTAGCCTTTGCAATGGATTTTCTTAAAATAGCGATGTCAGAGCTAGCCAATATGTCTGAAAGACGAATCGAGCGATTAGTTAACCCTGCTTTAAGTGGACTCCCAGCCTTTTTAAGTCCAAATCCTGGTCTACAATCAGGAATGATGATCGCACAATATGTCGCTGCCTCTTTAGTTTCTGAAAACAAAGTATTAGCTCATCCAGCAAGTGTCGATTCCATTCCTTCCTCGGCTAACCAAGAGGATCACGTTAGCATGGGAACTATAGCTGCAAGACAAGCAAAAGAGGTTGTTAAAAATGCTCGCCATGTGATAGCAATTGAGCTACTTAGTGCGGCATTAGCTGTAGAAAAGCTAGGCGTAAATCACCTTTCTTCTCGTTCAAAAGAGATTTATCAATGGTTAAGGGAAGATATCCCTACCCTAGATCAGGACCGAGTTCTGGGTAAGGATATTGAAGCAGTGGCCAACAAATTACAATATAAGTGGCTAGGGTAATTTATTACCTCTAGAGGCGACATAGAGAGCATACCATTCTTCTCTTGTCATTTGTTCTGACTGAAGAACAGCATCTTTACTATTTTTTATTCGCTCTAAACTAGTCGTACCAATTACAGGTTGAATTTTCATAGGATGTCTCATTAACCAACCAAGGATAATCGCTTCCTTGGTTGTCTCTTTTTCTTTTGCCATTTTGTGAATTAATTCTCTTGTCTTGAAATCTGCTTCTGAAAGATTTTCTGTTTTTTCTCCTGAATACAATCCTTTTGCTAATGGTGACCACGCTTGTATCTGGATATTATGTAATCGGCTATACTCAATAAGACCAGCTGCAAAATTTTTTGCTGCACCTGCTTCTTGATTTACGAAGACGCCTTCCTCAAGCCAGTCTATTTTTTTCAAGCTCATCTCTAGTTGATTAACAATTATCGGTTCATTGGTATAGGACTGAATTAATTCAATCTGTCCTTGGTTCATATTGGAAACGCCAAAATGGCGAACTTTACCTTGGCTTTTTAATTGCTGGAATACTTCTGCCACTTCATCCGGCTCTATTAGAGGATCTGGTCGATGTAAAAGTAGAATATCTAAGTATTCAATGGCTAGTCTTTGTAAGATACCATCGACAGACTTTAAAATATGTTCCTTTGAAAAGTCATACCTACTTGGCCCTAATTCATCCTCAAATCGAATTCCACACTTGCTTTGTATTGTCATTCTTTCTCGCAAATGAGGGTTTGCCTTAATGATTTTTCCGAAAACCTTTTCTGCTTTACCCAGCTTATATATATCCGCATGATCAAACATCGTGATTCCAGAAGTAAGTGCCATATCTATGGCTTCCTCTGCTCTTAATATCTCCTCTTTAGTAATTGGAGCGGTATCCCAGCCTCCACCAAAGCCCATAAATCCAAGGACTAGACGACTAGAAGTAATATTTCTTTTTTCTAATGGCATATGCATTATGGGTAAACCTCTTTCTATATGTAAAATATAAACAAAATGTATATTGTTTTAACTGATTATAAAGTGAATATAATCAACAAGCAAATCGCTACTCTTTTTTAATAAAAACTTTTAAAGAGGAATTTTTTAAAATTAATAGAATAACCTAATGAAGATGTTTAATGATTTTAGAAAGGGGATTATACATAAATGGAAACTATTTTAAATGAAAAAGTAGAAGCATTTAAAGAGTTAATTAAGAAAATTAAGGCATATAATGAAGCTATTAATGTAATGTATTGGGATTTAAGAACGGGTGCTCCAGAAAAAGCAGTGGATGGCCGGTCAGAAGTTATTGGCATGTTATCCTCTGAAGTTTTTCAACTTAGTACCTCAAATGAGCTAGGAGAACTACTTGAATATCTATCCCAGCCTGAACAAGATAAGAATTTAGATGAAATTACTCGTGCTGCTGTAAAAGTTACAAAGAAAGATTTTGATCAGAATAAAAAAATTCCAGCGGATTTATATAAAGAGTATGTTGTTTTAACTTCAAAAGCAGAATCAGTTTGGGCTGAAGCAAAAGATAAATCTGATTTTTCCTTATTTCAGCCTTATCTAGAGAAAATTGTTCATTTTAATCAACAATTTGCTGAATTATGGGGCTATGAAGGAAGCAAATACAATGCTCTATTAGATAATTATGAGCAAGGGATGACTGTGGAAAAGCTAGATCCAATTTTTACAGCATTAAGAGAAGATCTTGTTCCATTAATTCAAAAGGTTGCCGAAGCAAAACAGGTGGAAACAAGCTTTTTACGAAAGAAATATCCTAAGCACCAACAAGAGCAATTTAGCAAATATATCCTAGAAGAAATGGGCTATGACTTCAAAGCAGGTCGAATTGATGAAACGGTTCATCCTTTTCAAATTACATTAAACCACGGTGATGTTCGGGTACTAACCAAATATGAAGAAAATGATTTAACAGTTTCTTTATTTAGTACATTGCATGAGGGTGGCCATGCTCAATATGAGCAAAATATTGCTTCCGAGTTAGATGGAACTCCAATCTATGAAGGAGCTTCGATGGGTATTCATGAATCTCAATCTCGTTTTTGGGAAAATGTGGTTGGTCGAAATGAATTATTTTGGAACAACTACTATTCCAAATTAACGGAAATGTTTCCTGAACAATTAAAGGATGTAGCTGTAAAAGATTTTTATAAAGGAGTTAATGAAATAAAACCTTCATTAATTCGAATTGATGCGGATGAATTAACCTATAATCTTCACATTATGCTTCGATATGAATTAGAAAAAGCATTAATCAATGGCGAAATTTCCGTAGATCAATTACCAGCTTTGTGGAACGAAAAAATGAAGGATTATCTAGGCGTTGAACCAGCGAATGATGGAGAAGGAGTTCTACAGGATGTTCACTGGTCTGCAGGTCTCATCGGATATTTCCCAACCTATGCATTAGGAAACATTTATGCTGCTCAATTTACAGAACAAATGAAAAAAGAGCTGTCAAACTTTGATCAATTAATGCTAGAGGGTAATCTAATCCCAATTAAAGAATGGCTAGATGAAAAAATTCATCAATATGGCAAATTAAAAACGCCAACACAGCTATTAAAAGATATTACTGGCGAGGAATTAAATGCAAAGTACCTTATTCAGTATCTAACCAACAAGGTAAATGATATATATAATGTGTAATTAACTTATTATTAAAATTAATGGTGGTGGAGGAGTAATGTACATAGAGCAATATCAGAAATGGCTAACTCATGAAAAGCTTCTACCTGAGTTTAAAGAAGAGTTAGAAGTGATAGCCGAACAAAAAGCGGAGATTGAAGATCGATTTTATAAAAATTTAGAATTTGGTACAGGTGGAATTCGAGGAATTATTGGCGCTGGTACTAATCGGATGAATACATATACGGTTAGAAAAGCCACCTTAGGACTAGCACAATTTATTGTAAAGCAAGGTCAATCAGCAATGAAGCAAGGGGTTGTAATTGCTTATGATTCTAGAAGATTTTCTACAGAATTTGCCAAGGAAGCTGCTCGAATCCTTGCTATGAATCAAATAAAAGTTTATTTATTTGATTCTTTAAGGCCAACCCCTGTATTATCCTATGCGGTTCGTCATTTAAAGGCTTATTCTGGAATTGTTATTACTGCAAGTCATAACCCACCCGAATATAATGGATATAAGGTTTATAATGAGGATGGTAATCAAATCACAGAAGAAATGGCTGCTGCAGTTCTATCAGAAATTGCAAGTATTGAATGTATTTTAGATCTTGATGTAGAATCCTTTGAACACTTACATTCAACTCAAATGATTGAAATTATAGGAACGGAAATTGATCAAGCCTATGACCAGCTAGTCATTGGTTTATTGCAAAACCAAGAGCTTATTCTAGAAAAAGGGGCAAACTTAAACATTGTATATACGCCACTTCACGGCACTGGATATGAGCCTGTTCAGCGAATTTTAAAACAAGTGGGCTTTACTCATCTAGCTATTGTAGAGGAGCAAAAAAATCCAGATCCTAATTTTTCTACGGTAAAGGCGCCAAATCCGGAGGAAAGAGATGTATATGAATTAGCGATTTCTTTAGCAGAAAAGGTACATGGCGATATAATTATGGCCAATGACCCTGATGCTGACCGATTAGGTGTTTTAGTGAAAACAGAAAAAGGTTATGAAGCATTAAATGGAAACCAATTAGGTGCGCTTCTTCTATACTATTTATTAGATCAGAGAAAAGCAAAAGGGAATTTACCAGCGAACGGAGCTTTAATCAAAACAATTGTAACCTCAGATTTAGGTAATCGAATTGCAGAAAAGTATCAGATTATCACAGAAAACACTTTAACAGGCTTTAAATATATTGGGGAACGAATTAAAGAATATGAAGAAACCAATGCTCATACCTTCCTTTTCGGTTACGAAGAAAGCTATGGGTACCTAGCTGGAGATTTTGTGCGAGACAAGGATGCCGTACAAATTACAGTATTAGTAGCTGAAATGGCATTATATTATAAGCAGCAAGGAAAAACCTTATTTGATTTACTTGAGTCGATTTACCAAGAAATTGGTTATTACCAAGAGGATTTAAAATCAATTACCTTAAAAGGAATTGATGGAGCAAATAAAATTAATGAGATTGTTGCCTTATTTAGAGAAAAACAACCAACAGAGATTGATGGAATCATGGTAGCAGTAATAGAGGACTATCTAACAGGCATCGCTCATGATTTTAAAGAACAACAAGAACGAGAATTAACATTGCCAAAATCCAATGTTATAAAAATCATTCTAGAGGATCATAGCTGGATAGCTATCCGACCTTCAGGAACTGAACCAAAGCTTAAATTTTATTTCTCTGCAAACGACCAATCAAAAGGGGAAGTAAAACAAAAAATTGAACATTTAAAAGCCGCTGTAATGAAGCTGGCCAATATATCAGGCTGACATATGTCAGCCCTTTCTGTTAAACTATTAGAAATTAAGGTTGATTGCAGAAAGTAGTGGAGAAACGGATGCCTAAAATACAAATCATATCAAAGAATATAACCATTGAAGCAACAGAAAATGAAAACTTATTACAGGTACTTCACCAGCATCAATTAGGAGTTGTTGCCCATTGTGGAGGACTTGGGCGTTGTGGAACCTGTAAAGTAAAGGTTAATGGTGAGGAGCAGTTAGCTTGCCAAACAACCGTCCAAGAGGATATTACCCTTGAACTTTTAGAAAAGGACATCCCTAATTTACAAATTATGGTCGATGGTATGGAACGTGATATAGTTTTTGAGCCCAAAATTATAAAACGTTTTCTTTCAAATGGGCTAAACATTCCAAACACATCGTTCACCTCATTAAAAGAGCATATAAATGAAATACTTAAATACTTAGGAATAAAAGAGAATCCTCGGATTCCTTATACCATACTAAAAGAGCTAGCTTTACTTAAAGTTTTAGAAGATATAACCTTCGTAATTTTAGATGACCCAATTTCAAGACAACAGGAATTAATCAAAATAGAATTAGGAGATACTAGAGCTTTTTCTTATGGATTAGCAGTAGATATAGGTTCTACTACTGTAGCTATGTATCTTCATGATCTTGTTACCGGAAAACTGATTGGAATTTCCTCAAGAATGAATACTCAGGCAACCTATGGAGCCGACGTTTTATCACGAATTAGCTTTATCCAACAAAACGATCATGGATTAGCGATTCTTCATAAAACAATTACTCAATTGATTAATGAAATGATAGAGGAGTTAACGAGTAAATACCAGATTAGTAAAGAGCATATCTATGAAGGTATATTTGTTGGAAATACGACCATGCAGCACATTCTCCTTGGTATTTCACCAATTAGCCTAGGACATTCGCCATATATACCGGTTATTAAAGAATCACATCGAGTAGCGGCTAGAGAAATTGAGTTGCATATACCTTATGCTGAAATCTACACCCTTCCTAATCTTGGTGGTTTTGTTGGTTCAGATACCTCTGCTGTTATACTAGCGACAAAAATGCACGAGGAGCAGGAGAATAATTTAGCAGTAGATATTGGTACCAATGGGGAAATGGTTCTTCGTACTCCATCGAAATTAATTGCTTGCTCTTCTCCAGCAGGTCCTGCCTTTGAAGGAGCACAAATTACTTTTGGGATGCCAGCGAAAAAAGGGGCAATTAGTAAGGTATGGTTAGAATTTGATTTGCAGATGGAAGTCATTGGAGACGCTAAACCGATCGGAATATGTGGATCGGGATTAGTAGATATCGTCGCAGAGCTACTTAGAGTCGGTATTATTGATCAAACTGGAAGATTAAAAAGCAAAAAAGAACTTTCGCCAATGGTATCTTTTTTATTAAAAAATAGAATTGTGGAAAATGAAGAGGGAAACCTATTTCTACTTGTTGATGAGTTGAAATCAGGTAACGGTAAACCAATCTATCTTACTCAAAAAGATATAAGAGAGCTACAATTGGCTAAAGCGGCAATCTTTACGGGAATTCAACTACTTCTTCTTAGAGAAGAGATCACCATCGATCAGGTCAGTCATTTATATTTAGCAGGAGGCTTTGGCAATTACATTGATAAGTATAATGCGATGAGAATTGGACTAATCCCAAGATTAAAAGAGGAGCAGCTAGTTCCAGTAGGCAATGCAGCAGGTTATGGAGCTCGATTAGCCTTACTTTCTAAAGTAGAAATGGAACAATTGCAAAACAAGCTTAGAAATGTAGAACATTTTCACTTAGCAGAGGATCCGCAATATGAAACAATCTTTATAAAAGCATTAGAATTTCCGATGGGAGAACGGTGGTAAGAAGCAAATTCCATTAAAATTTATTGACAGTAATACATTCACGTAGTAAAGTGGAAATAACATGAAGTAAATAAAAAATTAAAATGATACTAAAAATTTAAATTTATAATGAAGCTCTTATCAAGAGAAGGTGGAGGGATAGGCCCTATGAAGCCCGGCAACCGGCATATTATGCACGGTGCTAATTCCAACAGGTGGTTAAAACCTCCTGAAAGATGAGAGAAAGATGCGAATCTAGCCCTCTTTCTCTATGAAGAGGGCTTTTTTAAATTCTTTTTAAATTCTACATATGATTAATTACTAGATGGAGGAGCGAACAGAACCAGATGGATAGAAATAAAAACAAATCTAAAAATCAATATTTTTTTAGCGATATCTTAAAATCCAAAATTCTTGTATTTGATGGAGCAATGGGTACTCAGTTACAGGAAAAGGGATTACCAGCAGGGGAATGTCCTGAGCTATGGAATTTGACAGAGCCAAATAAAATAAGAGAAATTCACGAGAATTATTTACAATCAGGAGCAGACATTATCACCACCAATACTTTTGGTGCAACAGCCATTCGTTTAGAAGAGTATGGGTTGGAAGATAAAGTGGAGATAATCAACAAGGCTGCAGTTGAAATCGCCAAGGAAGCGGTTCAAAATGCTGGTCATGGATATGTTGCAGTTTCGATTGGCCCAACTGGACGTTTAATAGAGCCAATAGGAGATTTACCTTTTGATGATGCCTACCAGCTATTTAAGGAGCAAGTGGTAGTTGCCACCAATGCAGGTGCTGACCTATTTATCATTGAAACGATGGGTGATTTAGGAGAAATGAGGGCTGCTTTATTAGCGGTAAAAGAAAATAGCCCTTTACCAGTTATCGCAAGTATGACCTTTCAGGAGGACGGAAGAACTTTTACTGGAACCGACCCATTAACTGCTGCAACAGTGCTTGAAGGTTTAGGCGCAGATATAATTGGTGTCAATTGCTCTGTCGGGCCAAAGGATTTAATGGAGGTTGTAAAAGAGTTAGTTAAGTCAACCAATCTTCCATTGTTAGTTCAACCAAATGCAGGTCTTCCCAAGCTAGTGAAAGGAAAAACCGTATATGATGGAAATCCTGAAGAAATGGCCCAATATGCGAATCAATTTGTAGAATTAGGTGCAAACCTTGTGGGATCATGCTGTGGTACCACGCCAGCATATACTAAAGCTATCGCTACAATAGTAACTGGAATGACACCGCTTTGGAGAGTAATTGATTTTGGATTAAGAGTAACAAGTCGAACCAAAACGACGATTATTCATCCTACCAAACTTCCAATTATGATTGGTGAGAGGATAAATCCTACAGGTCGTAAAGCTTTTTCTCAAGAATTAAAAGAAGGTAGAATGGACCGCATCCGTAGGGAGGCCATCATGCAGCAGGAGGCTGGTGCAGAAATCCTCGATGTGAATGTGGGAGTACCAAGCATTGATGAAAAAGCAGCAATGCTTAAAGCCACTCAATCCATTCAAGCAATTGTAAATACACCACTGATGATTGATAGTACCAATCCTGAGGTAGTAGAGGCTGCACTAAAGCTATATCATGGCAAGGCATTGGTAAACTCTGTTAATGGTGAAGAAGAAAGTCTTCAAACCATCCTGCCAATTGTAAAAAGATATGGAGCTGCAGTAGTAGGATTAACCTTGGATGAAAAAGGAATTCCAAAGACGGCGGAGGAACGATTAACTATCGCAACAAAAATCGTTACGACTGCACAACAATTTGGGATCTCAAGAGATAACATCATCATTGACTGCTTGGTGTTAACTGCAAGTGCTCAGCCAGAAGGGATTGCAGAAACATTAAAAGCGATTCAGCTTGTTAAAAAGGAGTTAGGTGTGACCACCATCTTAGGGGTTAGTAACGTCTCCTTTGGCTTACCGGATCGCCCATCGATTAATGCTTCCTTTTTATCCATGGCATTAGGTGCAGGATTAGATGCTGGAATTATCAATCCTTTAGATGAAAAAATTCAGCAAACCTTTAAGATTGGAGCCGTTTTAACGAATCGGGATAAGAAGGCGGAAAACTATCTAGCCTATGCCACTCAAAATGCTAATGATGGTGACAATGGTAAGTCCAACACAAATGGTAAACCATCTAAAAAGGACGAAACTCCAAAGGATATATATGATGCTCTTTATCAGCTTGTATTAAAAGGAGATAAAGAAAATGTGAATTCATGGATAGAAAAAGGGCTTCAAGAGGGAAAAGATCCAATGGAGCTATTAAATAAAGGACTGATTCCTGGAATTGAAGAGGTTGGAAGACTGTTTGCGACAGGTACCTATTTTCTTCCTCAGTTAATTGCAGCAGGGGAAACAATGAGTACTTCGTTTACTATTTTAAAGCCAGAACTAGAAAAGAAGGCAACGAAGCAAATTGGCACCATCGTGATGGCAACAGTAAAGGGAGATATTCACGACATTGGAAAGAAAATTGTAAGTGTACTTTTGGCCAACCATGGTTTTAAGGTGATTGACCTTGGTAAGAATGTACCCAATGACGAAATTATTGGGCGAGCCATTGAAGAAAAGGCAGATATTATCGGTTTGAGTGCTTTAATGACAACAACCATGGTTAGGATGCCAGAAATTATCAAGGAAGTTAAGGAAAGGGGCCTACCAATTAAGGTTATGGTTGGTGGAGCTGCAGTGAATGAACAGTACGCGAAGGAAATTGGTGCGGATGGATATGCAAAGGATGCTGTCGAGGCCGTTTCCGTTGCCAAAGAGCTTGTTGAGGGGAGTAGAGGAGAATGAGTGTTTATCAAATCCATGGTTTAAAAGAAAAGCTAAAGCTTGGTCGGTTCGTGACTACAGTAGAGCTTGAGCCACCAAAGGGTGCAGACCCGATGCCAGTAATGGAAACTGCGGCATTTTTAAGAGGGCATGTGGATGCTGTAAATATTGCCGATAGCCCTATGGCAACCATGCGAATGAGCCCAATTGCTTTAGCACATATTATTCAGCAGGACTTGGGAATTGAAGCGATTTTCCATTTAACCTGTAGAGATCGAAACACCATTGGCCTTCAATCCGAGCTACTAGGAGCTTCAGCGCTTGGTGTTAAAAATATACTTACCTTAACAGGAGATCCCGCTACTCGTGGAGACCATCCAACTGCCAATAGTATCTTTGAAGTAGATGCAGTTGGCCTAGCAAAGCTTGCGTCTCATTTGAATAATGGAATGGATTTATCGAATAAACCACTAAATGCCAAAACGAATTTTTTTATTGGAGGAGCAGCTAATCCTGGCTTTGAAGATTTAAACAAAGAAATAGAACGATTAAAAGAAAAAATAGATGCTGGAATTCAATTTGTTCAAACCCAGCCTGTCTTTGATATTGAAACTGCGGAACGTTTTCTGGAAAAGACAGCCCACTTACCACTTCATGTTATTTTTGGTCTACTTCCTTTAAAAAGCTATAAAACAGCCCTATTTCTAAATGACAAGGTTCCTGGTATTCACATCAGTCCAGTGGTAATGGAACGAGTAGAGCGTGGTGGAAGAGAAGCGGGAATAGAAATTGCTCAGGAGCTATTAGAGCAATTAAAGGATAAAGTACAAGGAGTTCACTTATTTCCAATGAGCGATTTGAATATAATTAAAGAGTTACTCCAAATAGAAGATCAGCGTAAAAATGTGATATAAAATGATTTTATCTCAAATACCGATTCAACTAAATAAGTCTCAAATAGCAAAGGAGTTACATCTTGATCATTTCCCGCATTCTAAGCAAAGCATCATTGAGCAGTATTTGTTACAGGGCCTTTCCTTTATAGAAGCAAAAGGCATTATAGAAAGGATGCCAGCGAATAAATTAGATTTTGATGCATTGGGATTAATGGAATCTGTTAAAGAAATGAATGAAGTGGTTACAGCCAATCTTCTATTGGCTACGATTGGAAATCAATTAGAAAAAGAGCTTGAGAAGGAAATCCAGAATGGAAACATTCTTAAAAGCATGGTATTTCATGCCTTAGGAGTTTGGGCCGTCCATCAAGCGATGGACTATCTTCAGCAATTAATTAAAAAAGGAGCTCAGCAACAAGGATATCAATATAGCAAACGAAATGCTCCTGGCTATAATCGCTGGCAATTAGAAAAACAGAGTGAATTACTTTCATTACTAGCTGGAGAAAGAGTAGAGGTTTCTATTACCAGTGATTTCATTCTAACTCCTATTTATACCTTAACTGGAATTGTTTTTAAATATAAAGAGGATGATTTGGGTTTATTTAAAAACAGAATTAATAATTCTTGCCTAACCTGTAATCTTGCACAGGATAAAAAGGAGTGCGATTATAAAATTTATTGTCAAAAAGCATAACAAAAGTAATAGATTTCCCTTTTCTTACATAATAGTGAATTAAGAGTTTGTTCATCGATTTGATACGGAGAAGGGAGTTTATTATTTTGGACGAGAGAGAATACCAGTATTGGACACAGCAAGTGAAGCAAGTGGTCCCGATTAAGGAAGGTGCTTTTGAGGATTATAATAATTGGCATAATCGAGCGCTCCTTGGCCGATTATTAGCAAATATGAATATCTATGAGCCTGCATTAGAATTAATGGAATCGATTCTTGAGGAAGCAAAAGCAGAGGATGAGGAACACTATATTTGGGCATTATCGGACATGGCAAATTATCATTGGGTATCAAAAGAAGAAACAGAGATAGCGTATAACCTAATAGATCAGGCCATTGAATCTATGAATCATATTCAAAAAACAACCTTTCCGCTGATTAATAAGGGTTTTTTATTTAATCAAAAATGGCAAATTAGGGCATTAACCGGAGAAAGTATTAGCTTGATTGAGGAAATTGAAAACATAATTCATCATCAGCTTGAAGAAAAAGAGAATCAATCTCAAAGTCTACTATTTTACGCCTATTTTAATTTAGCCCTATTTTCTTACGAGAAGGATAACCTTGAAAGAGCAATTGCCTTACTTACTGAGGCATATCAATATTCGAATGTATCAGAGGAGGATGTTCGTAAAATCCTTGATGATAACATAACGGTTCAAGAAAAAGTTGTTCAGCTTTTATCTTTAACCCATCGTAGTATGGTTTTTGATTCATAAACCACTTTCCAATAGGAAGGTGGTTTTCTTCTTTTTTATAACAAGGTACAATAGTAGTAGATTAATAGAAGAAGGTGGCTATTTTCATGAAAATATTACATACTGCTGATTGGCATTTAGGTAAAAGCATAGAAGGAAGAGAGCGACAAGAGGAACAAATCAAGGTAATGGATGAAATCTGTCAAATTGCGGATGAAGAGCAGATTGATTTAGTCCTAATCGCTGGAGATATCTATCAGACAGTAAACCCACCTGCATGGGCAGAAAATTTGTTTTATGAAACAATCCACCGACTTAGTGATTACGGAAAAAGAGGCGTTATTGTAATTTCGGGGAATCATGATCAGCCTGAGAGAATAAAAGCCGCAAATCCACTTGCAGATAAACAAGGGATTTATTTAGTGGGGATGCCAACAGATCAGTTACAACCAAGCATTTTTACGCGGGATGGACAAGTTATCGTGAAGGATGCAGGGATTGGTTGGTTACAATTAAATCTACCGAAAAAGAATGAATCGGCTATGGTTTCAGTTCTACCTTATCCATCAGAATCCAGAATCAAACAGCTTTTTACACAAAGTTACGATAGTAAAGAAATTAGAAAAGCTTACTCTGAATTTATTGGTAAATGGTATACAGCACAAGAGAGCTTGTTTAAAAAAGACACGGTTAATTTAGCAATGAGCCATCTCTTTGTTCAAGGAGGATCTGCTTCTGACTCAGAAATTGAAATTCAAGTAGGAGGAGCATATACCGTAGAACCAAATCATTTACCTAGCTATGTTCAATATGTGGCATTAGGCCATCTTCATCGTCCCCAAGCTGTAAAAGGTACACCTTCATTAACACGGTATGCTGGTTCACCTTTAGCGTATAGCTTTTCTGAAGCCAATCATAAAAAATCAGTGACGATTCTAGATTTAAAGCCAGGAGGTACTGCGGAACCTTATGAAATTCCTTTACGCAGTGGAAATCCATTAATTGCAAAGGATTTTGTTAATGGAATTATAGAATTTGAAACATGGATTGAAGAAGATGGGAAAAATCCAGCATGGCTAGATATCACCCTTCATGTTCCTCATCCATTATCGATGGAAGAGATTACTCGGATTCGAAAGATGCATGATGGAATCATTCATATTCGAGTGTTAACGCCAGAGTTAGAGGAAGCACTGAATACGATTACGACGAATAGTAAAGATCCTGCAGAATTATTTCATAAATTTTATCAGTTTAAAGTTGGAGCAGAACCAAATCGAGAAGTGGTTCAACTCTTTTTAGAGCTGTTTCAACAGCAAGAGGAAGAAATGGGGGATGAGGAATGAGACCAATAAGCTTGTCATTGGCTGGTTTACATAGCTTTCGTAAGACTCAGACCATTGATTTTACGCAGGTATCTGATGCGGGAGTTTTTGGTGTTTTTGGTCCAACCGGAAGTGGAAAATCCACCATTTTAGATGCCATTACCTTAGCTTTATTTGGTAATGTGGAAAGAAGCGATAAGAATCGCGTAGGAATTATCAATCAACAAGAGGATAAGATTCATGTAAAGCTAAACTTTGAATTAAATGACAAAACCTATACGGTAGAACGAGTATATGCCAGAAATGGTGAGCTAAGGGTAAAATCAACACTTGCACGGTTGTATGTTGTAGAAAATGGAGAAGAAATAGCTTTGGCTGATAAAGAAAATGACGTTACGAAATCAGTGGAAAGCTTATTAGGACTCGAAGTGAAGGATTTTACGAGAGCTGTAATTTTGCCACAAGGAAAATTCGCTGAATTTTTGACATTGAAGTCCCAAGAAAGAAGACCAATGCTTGAAAGACTATTTCATCTTAATGACTATGGTAAAAAGTTAAAAGACCGGGCACAGGCAAAGGAAAATAGCTTAAAAAAAGATCGAGACGAAGTGATCGCAAAGCAAGAGATGCTGAAGCATGCTTCCAAGGAAAAGCTAGAAGAAGAGATAGGAAATTTGAAGCAAATAAAAGCAGAAAAAAAAGCAAAAGAAGATGAAATTGAGGCTTTTCTACATTCCTTTCATCAAATTGAGGAAAAGTGGAAGCAGACGCAAAAACTGCAGGAGATTCAGAATCAACTCGCTTTGTTAAAAGAAAAGGAGCTAGCCATTCAACTTCTAGAGCAAAAGAGAGAAAAGGCAGAGAAAGCGAGTAAACTAGAAAATTTGATTCAAAACAACGAAAGACTTGATGCAAAGCTAGCAGAGCTAAAAAAAATCATTGCTCAATTGACTGCTCAACATGAGAATATATCAGTACAAGAAAACTCAGAAAAGCAATTGTTTGCTCAAGCAAAATCTGCTTTAGAACAAAAAGGCCCAGAATTAACGAACCAATTATTTCAGCTAAAGGAAGCGGTGATCTGGGAGGAAGAGATTAAACAGCTAGAACAAGAAATTCTTACACTTCAAGAAAAGAGTATTCAGCTTGAAGAAGAATTGAAGAACAATACTTTCAATAGTGAAAAAAATAAAGAACAGCTAGAATCAGCAAACGGTAAGTATAATCAATTAAAAATTGAAATTCAAAATATCTTTGTTTCTGCTGAAGAACGAAATAAGCTGGAAAAAGCTTGGGAGATTCTTAATCAACTGACTGATCAGCAAAAGCTTATGGAGGAACGTTTAAGCGAGAGGGATAAAATTCAAAATATACTTGATCAAAAGGAGATTCAGCTTTCAGCTGGAGAAAATGATTTAAAAAAGCTGCAAAATAGCTTGCAAGATATTGAGCTTCAACAAGAATTAACGAATCGATTCGCACCAATCTCTCAAGAGGATTGGCACATACAGGACAAGCAGTTATTAGAGACAGAAAGCAATATTGAAAAAATTATAATGCTCGATCAGGAGATTAATGATTCACAGATTGAAAAAACGGGCATTGTACAGAAAATCCAAGAATTAACCCTTTCTTTCGAAGAAACGGAAAAGCTATTGATAGAAAAAGACCAACAACTTCAAAAAATAGCAAAGCAAAAGGAGCATTTACAGCGAAATAATGTAATAGGTCATTTAGTTAAGGAATTAGAATCAGGAATGCCATGTTTAGTTTGTGGTTCTACTCACCATCCTTATTCCAATACAAATCAACATGAATTTGCGACCCAAGAGCATTCGCAACAATTTGAGGAGGAAAGCAAACAGGTTAATGAAGATCGTTCCCTTCTTTTGGTTGAAAAAAGTGCATTGGCAACAAAACTAGAAGGATTAGTAGAACAGTTGAATTCGCTCGATAAAAAAGTAATAGAGAAGCAAACGATAATTGAAGAACGAATGAATAGCTTACCTACGAACTATCAACAGCTTCCAATCAGCCAATTAAAAGGAAAGTTTAATCAAGAAAAAGAGGAACATCAGCAATTACAAGCAAAAATAGCGACCTATTTGTCAGAACAGGAGCAAGAAAATCAGCAAATACTGGCAATTAATGAGCAAATTCAAAAAATAATGAGCGGACTACAGGTTATAAAATCGGAAAATACACTTTACCTAGAACGGAAAAAAGAAATAGAAGTTCTAGTAGAACATGGACAAAGAAAGATTGAAGAATACAACAAGCAACGGGAAGATGACAAGGAAAACTGGGGTTTTGAAGCTCTTGCTAAAAGGCGCGAAGAGGTAAAGTACTATGACGAACAAAGAGAAGGTTTAGAAATCGAGCGACAAGCCTTAGAAAGGAACCTGCAACAGCTAGAGGTGATTAAACAGAAATTATCTGAAGCTATTCAACAGCAAAAAGTAGAGAGAGAATATCTAGAAAGCTCTTTAAAAGAGAGGAAACTTCGAGTAGATGGTTTAAAGCAAAAGCTAGAACTGATTACAGATGGAAAACTTGCAAAAGAAGTATTAATGGAAACAGAACAGAAGCTAGAGGAGATAAAAAACCAAGCCATTCTTCATGAAGAAAAATGGAAAAAAATAAATGAACAATTAATGATCTTAGACAAACAGGTTGCTACAGAAAATGCAGTGTATAATAATGTGCTAGCTCAGCTTAATGATAGTAATCTTGAATTAGCCGATAAATTGAATCAGGAACAATGGGAAAATATAGCTGAAGTTAAAATTGCAATGATTCGTGCAGAAGAATTAGCTCAAATGATTGAGGAAATAAAAAATTACTACAATCAAAAGCTTTACTATCTTGAACAAGAAAAAGAAATTCAAGCTAGTCTAGAAGGGGCTAAGATAACTGAGATGGAATGGAATAAAATTCTATTGGAGAAAGAGGAAAAGATTCAAGCAATTGAGGAAATCAAATTGGCTGTTTCCAAGAAAACGTACGAGGTAGAGCAGCTAGATAAAGATTATTTAGAGTGGAATAGATTGGAAACGAAAAGAAAAGAGGTTCAGCATGAACTTGATATTGCTTCTGAATTAAATAAGGTCCTTAAAGGAAATGTACTAGTGGACTTTGTGGCACAAGAATATTTACGAAACATCACAACAATCGCATCGGATAAATTATTGCAGCTAACAAGAAATCGCTATAGCCTTGGTATAGATGAGGAAAGTGGTTTTACCATTATTGATCATACAAATGCTGGACTTACACGACCAGTACAGTCATTATCTGGAGGAGAAACCTTTATTACTTCTTTAGCATTAGCTTTAGCCTTATCTTCACAAATACAATTAAAGGGTGGCCAACCATTACAATTCTTTTTCTTGGATGAAGGTTTTGGTACATTAGACGGAGATTTATTAGATACAGTAATGATGACTTTAGAAAAGCTTCAATCACAGCATATGACGATTGGAATCATCTCTCACGTACCTGAACTGCAAAACCGCCTTCATCGAAAAATTGTCGTTGTACCACCAGATGTAAAAGGCAACGGCTCCATGATAAAAATAGAAAGTTAATACAATGCTTAAAAAACCTTCTCACATGAGAAGGTTTTTAGTTAGGCTTGCTAGATTTAATGATTACTGGGGTTTTTAATGGAATATGTCGGTAGAGCCACTCCACATCTTTATTTTGCATCCGAATACATCCTAAGCTTACATGTCGCCCAATCGAATAGGGATTATTTGTTCCATGAATTCCGTATTTATAACCACCTGTATTTGGAACATTAAGGCCAAGCCACCTTGTTCCAAGAGGATTCTTTTTATCTCCTCCAGGGATTTTTTTAGGTAAATACCATGGATTTAATACTTTTGTTATAATTTCAAAGCTTCCCTCTGGTGTGAGCGAGGTGTTTTTACCCGTAGCTACAGGAAAGCTTTTAACTAACATGTTATTTAAATAAAGATACAGACGATTTGTCGTTTTATCTATTTCTATATGTACCCCTTCATACCCATCAGGCATCGAGGAGGTTGAAGGACTAACACCGTTTTTTGCGTAATATGTAGTTTGATCAAAGGACAAAAATAGAAGAAATAATAAAAATATGACCAAACGAAAAGTTAATTTTTTTTTATTAATCTCGTTTTTTCTTACCTGCATTCGGAGATGCTCCTTTCAAGACATCCAAAGCAACTTCCTCGTTATTTTTTCATTAAAAGCTGGAAATTATTTAGAATAATGAGGGCTTTTTACAGGTAATTTTAGTAAAAATGTCATTCCAATCGCAAACAGGCTCAATATTGCGGTAATAATGAATGCTTGTTTTAAAGGAACAAAATTAGCAATCACTGGTCCAATGAATGCAGAAATACCATAAGCTTGATACATAATTCCATAGTTCACTCCAATATTCTCTAAACCAAAATAATCTGCGGTTTTTGAGGGGAAAACAGCCAAAAATCCACCAAATGCAAAGCCAACAATGGAAACAGCAACAATAAAGAGGGGATAATTAAGATTTCCAATTGCTAGATAAAGCATTGTTAATGATGTTAGTAGATACATCAGCTTCAGAGCATTTTTTCTTCCGATTTTATCGGAAATCATTCCCCAAAAGATACGACCAGCTGCATTAAAAAACGCAATAAATACAACCGCATTTGCTGCCGAAGTTGTAGAAAGATTTGCTAAAGTAATACCGATATCTACTGCTTGACCAATGACTAGAAGTCCTGATATTGTTCCAAATAAAAACATAAACCACATTAGGTAAAATTGGGACGTGGCAAACATTTCTTTTGGTGAAAAATCGTTATTTTTAGAATGAATGCCATCCTGCTGATAAATTAGGCTCTTTGGTGGATCAAACAATAGCTGTGCACCACCAACCACTAAGATTAGGTAAATAATACCTAAGTAAAAAAAAGTTTCAGAAACGCCAAACCGTTCAATTAAAGCGAGAATAATCGGCTTAAAGATAAGACCGCCTCCACCAAAACCAGCAACTGCAATCCCACTTATCAGGCCTCTTTTTTCTGGAAACCATTTAACAGATGCAGCTAGTGGGGCTACATATGCTGTGCCAATTCCGGCACCACCAATAATCCCATAAAAAAGGTAAAGTTGAAAAAGGGTATCTGCTCTGCTAGCAAGAAATAGACCTGTCGCTAACAAAATACCGCCAGCAGTAGCTACCAACCTTGGACCAACTTTGTCCTGAGCTTTCCCAGCGAATATGGTAAATAAAGCAAAGGTAGCTATAGTAATTGAAAAGGTAACCAGTATATCTTCTTTCGCCCAACCAAATTTTTCTGTTAAAGGTTGATTAAATAGACTCCAACCATAAACAGCACCAAGACTAAGCTGTATTAATACCGCCCCGAGGACGACAAAGCTTCTTTTAGACAATTGAAATACCTCCTTAAAAATAACTATATGTAGTATTTGCAATTGAACGATTTGTAATTATAACGCAAAAAAGCTCATCAGTTTCAAATACTAAGTGCTGATCAGCTTTTTTACGATAAAAAACTCTAAAATTATATTTCAAAACGATAAAAGCCCTGCCTCTCTTTTATCCTAACGGTTCCTGTGACCGATCCAGTGTGAATTGACTACTTATTTTTTAGAGAAAAAAGGAAAAGGTAAAATTAAAAGTTGAATTTCGGAGCAAAAAAAGGGGGGAATAGAAGAAAACCCTATGGAGCTCTAAGACTAGAAGCAACCATAGGGATTTTTCAATAAGAGTTTATCTTATTTATTATAGTTTAGTTACATTAGATGCTTGTAAACCACGGTTTCCTTGAACAACTTCAAATTCTACGCGTTGTCCTTCTTCTAATGTTTTAAAACCTTCACTTACGATTGCGCTGAAATGAACGAATACGTCATTTCCGTCTTGAGTTTCGATAAATCCGAAACCTTTCTCTGCATTAAACCATTTAACTGTACCTTTTTGCATTAAAAACACCTCTAATTTTTTTTTTTAATATGTTACTTCTTTTACTACTTTTTGTACCGATAATAAAAAAATTCACATATTAAAAAGAGTAACCATTATCCAAAGTGATAACTCTTTTTAAAACGTGAATTATACCAGGCATAAGTCTTATTTGTTTCTTTACTTGCTTAGTATAGCACACAAAAATGAGTAATGCAACGATTATTACTTTAATAAGTTGTCCAAATGTAATTAATCTTTAAGGCACTTATTATGTGTAAGCATTTCCTTTTTGGGTATACTTTGCTTAGATATGAAAGGAATATTATGTAAATATTTGGCGTTCATAAGAGAGAACGCCAATAAAAATTTGCTTCTTTTTTAAGCGTCATTATTGGATTAACACATAAGCTAATTCAGGATCGAGTAACCATGTTTGCTGGCTGCTTGAATATCTCCAGTAATATACCAGAGACCCTAACTGATCTGCGTGAGACATTCCTGCAATGTCATCCATTGCCATCAATTTATATGGCACACTTTGATCGATTTTTATAGGATAAAGATACGGCGAGTAAAGGACAAACCCTTTATATGGCTTAATTAATGTCCCATCTTTGTTGTAAATTACACCTTCATACGATTCTTTTCTATTGCTTACATCAAGAGTAATGGTTTGGTTTAGTGTTTTACTAGTTATATCAACCTTGTAAAAATCCTTGTAAATTACATCAAACCCTAGGGTTTTGGAAAGCGTATCATAATCAAAAGGAAATTTGTCGGGAGCAATTAAAAAAACTGCCTGATTATTTAAAAAGGAGACAATATAGTAAACAGCCCTAGCTCCTGCTAAGGGGAAGCTTATAAAAATATCATCCACCCTGTTGCCTGTGAAGTCGCCGAGAAAAATCCATGGAGCCGCACTGTAGTTATAATCAGGTGAAAGAGGTATGGTATACCTATATCCGGTCTTTCCGTCGTCAATGACAAGCATAAAATCCTTATAAAAGGAGTTTTGGTCCCAATTACCAGTCAGGTACACCCGATCTGGAATCATATCACCATTTACATCTCCAACTTTCATATCAATTATCATAGATTATCCCTCACATAATGTTATAGTTACTAATACATTATGTGAGCCAAAAGCTGTTGGTGCCACCTTACCATAAGATATAATGTGATATGTACACCTGTTATTTATGTGAAAATAACTGTCATTGATAATAAAATCGGAAAGTTAGAATGTGGTAGACGTTTTTTGAGAAACAATTAAATCAACACAAAATTGCAATACAAGCATAACAGTCATGCAGACTGTTATTTTTAATGTAAAAGGTTTTTCATTAAAATATTTTCAATATTATGGTAATATAAAATTAATGTAGTAGTTATTCCAAACAGACAATTGAAGAATGCAAACAATACTTTAGCATTAAATACATAAAACGTTTTTATACTTTTGATGGTATTGAAAGGGGTAGTGCTCCTAGAGAACTTACCAAAATTGTGAAATGTGTAAAGTATTATTCATATTGGGAATTTGATACCATTGATAATTGTGGCAAAGCCAATGGCTGGTTTTTTGATAATTACGAAAAAGCTATCCAAAAGCTGCTTATTATGCCGTTTGATATCAACAGTGGTTATTCGATTTAATTACCTATTATAAAAAGGAAGTGAATAAAATGAACGAAGAATTAAAGACAATATTAGCTAAATTTGCAGAGTCGGGTTGGGATTTAATTGATGTGACTGCAAAAGACTATCTATGCGGAGTTGACAACAGGATAACATTAATTAAAGCAATTGAACAAGCTGATGAACAGTGCGGTAGTTGTGGGTGCGAATTTGATCCTCTTTACAAAAGAGCTTTAGAACTTTTGTAAACAAAATGAGCATACCGGAATCTAAAACTTTTTTTGGTCGACACGTCCTGTGGTTCTTTAATACAAAGTAGATAGGTAATTAAAAACGCAACAATCTTAATAGAACTATTTATTGTAGTTATCTTCTAACATTGTAAAGCATATATCAATTTTATTTAAAGGGGTTTTGGAAAAATGAAAAGGGCATTATCAGTGTTTTTAATTGTACCTCTCCTAGTATTCGCTACTTTGCCGGTATATGCAAAAAATATTCAAATCAAAATTGACAGTATTGATATTGAATCTGACATTGTTCCAGAGATTAGGAACAATCGAACTATGGTGCCGTTGCGTGTTATTAGCGAAAATCTGGGCGCTAATGTTAGTTGGGCGAATTCCGAAGTTACTCTCACTAAAAGCAAAATGCAAGTTATATTAAACTTGAGTAGCGGTACAGCAATGAAAAATGGTGAAACGGTGCCACTTGACGTAAAACCATACATAAAGAATAATCGTACAATGGTACCACTGCGCTTTCTCGCGGAGACATTTAGCTGCGAGGTCAATTATAGTAACTTCACTGTATCAGTCAAAACTGAACCATTAATCATAGACGATGTAAAAGTGATAGCATTGCAACATGAATACCACATGACCATGGGTGGCGTGGTACAGCAAATCATTGGAAATGCATATATCGAGAGCATTTATAACGTATTGTTAGAAAACAAAAGCAGCGAGGTAGAGACTCCTGCCAGTTATTCGTGGCAGCTCAATCTTGAAACACCTGGATCTTATTATAAAAATGGACAATATGATTTTCTGGATGTAGATAGTAATACTATACAACGTTTTGATATTTATAGCTTGGTTAGGTTCTTTCCATCTGAACTTTTGGAGGAATACCCAAAGTATTTGATTTATGATGCTACTACAAACAAATGGTATTCGTTTAGCGAAACTGCAATGAAATCCATTATCCAGCTAATGGAGACTGCCTCAAAGAACGGATTTTTAAAAATTATAAGTAATACGGTTGTGTAAGGGAATTCTTTTTGGGATTACTAATGGAAAAGGGTGAGACAGGAGAAACCGCAAAAGAGCTCGAGGTTTTAGTGAACTTTTGCCGCTTAATCTCAATATAGTATATTGAAATGTAAATGGGATGAGCTTGCATTGTTGCAAGCTCTTTATTTTTGCTGAAAAAATATTTACTGATTTAGAAAGTCACTGTTGAAACACAGTAATATTTAGCTGCTATTCCAGCACGTTGAAAAAAATTAAATGAAAGGAGGTTGTTTATGCTATTTCCTGAAATTGATCTGTACTTTATCAAATAAGTTGTATTCAGCTATAGCCAAACTTTTCTAATGATGAAAATGTAGGTTAATGGGAAGATTACACTTGAAAGGTTGAATATGGAATAATAGGATGTTTTAAATAATATTGGAGGGATGTAGATGAAAACTAATACAACTGAACATCAATTTACAAATCAATTAATAAATGAGAAATCCCCATACCTATTACAACATGCCCATAATCCAGTGAATTGGTATGCATGGAATAAGGAAGCATTTAAAAAGGCAAAGGAAGAAAACAAACCAATCTTTTTAAGTATAGGCTATTCGACATGTCATTGGTGTCACGTGATGGCACATGAATCATTCGAGGATCAAGAAGTAGCTAACATATTAAATGAACATTATATTTCCATAAAAGTTGACCGAGAAGAACGACCAGATGTGGACCACATTTATATGATGGCTTGTCAAGCAATGACAGGTCAAGGTGGATGGCCGCTTACCATAATTATGACCCCAGATAAACAACCATTTTATGCAGGAACCTATTTCCCTAAAGAAGGAAAATGGGGAAGACCTGGGCTAATTGATATTCTAAATGGATTAGCGAAGAAATGGAAAGAAGACAGGGATGAAATCTTAAACATTGGTGAAGATGTAATCGACCATATTACTCCATCCTTCAATCAGTTCCAAAAAGGAGCGCCAAATGTGGAAGTTCTCCATGAGGCTTATCATCAATTTGCGAATCAATTTGATTCTGAATTTGGTGGATTTGGTAAAGCACCAAAATTTCCAACACCGCACAATTTAATTTTCCTGCTACGGTATTGGAAAAAAACAAAGGAACATGAAGCATTGCAAATGGTGGAGAAAACCCTAGAATCAATGTATAGAGGCGGAATTTATGATCATATTGGGTTTGGGTTTGCTAGGTATTCAACAGACAAACAATGGTTAGTTCCTCATTTTGAGAAAATGCTTTATGATAATGCACTGTTAGCCTATACCTATTTAGAAGCTTATCAAGCGACCAAAAAGCAAGAATATTCAGAGATTGCTGAGCAAATTTTCACCTATGTAATCGCTAAAATGACAGACGAAAATGGGGGATTTTATTCAGCAGAGGATGCGGATTCTGAGGGTGTAGAAGGAAAGTTTTATGTATGGAGTCCAAATGAAATAAAGGAAATATTAGGAGAAGAAGATGGACATCTATTTTGTACGGTCTTCGATATAACGGACGAAGGAAATTTTGAAGGAAAATCTATCCCAAATCTTATTTATCAGTCAATTGATCATATTGCAAAAGAAATGGGAATATCAGTAACAAGCTTAAAAAGTAAGCTAGATAGTCTAAGAGAGAAAGTATATTTAGCAAGGGAAAAAAGAATTCATCCACATAATGATGATAAAATTTTAACCTCTTGGAATGGATTAATGATTGCTGCTTTTGCAAAGGGAGCAAAGGTGCTGAACAACCCCAAATATAGTCAAATTGCGAAAAAATCCTATGATTTTATTTTTCACAATTTAAGAAGAGAAGCGGATGGAAGGCTGTTTGCGAGATATCGAGAAGGGGAAGTGGCTCATTTAGGGTATATTGATGATTATGCCTTCTTAATTTGGGGACTTATTGAACTGTATGAAGCGACCTATGATCCAACTTATTTAAAGGATGCTCTAGATTTTCATTACCAAATGAAGAAATTGTTTTTTGATCACGAAAATGGCGGGTATTATTTCTATGGAGATGATGCCGAACAGCTTTTTGCCAGACCAAAGGAAATTTATGATGGGGCCATTCCATCAGGTAATTCAGTCGCAGCATTAAACCTTCTAAAGCTTGCAAGAATAACTGGAGGTTCTCAATTAGAAGCTGATGCTGAAAAACAGATTCGTGCTTTTGTGGGGACAGTAAATGAAATACCAAGAGCTTACAGTTACTTTTTAACAGCGATTCAATTTGTAGTAGGACCCACAAAAGAGATTGTTATAGCAGGAGAAAAAGGAAGTAAGGATACTGAAGAAATGCTAAACTCTATAGGAAGTCTCTTTTTATCTGAAGCTGTTCTATTATTCCATCCAGAGCAAGAAGGGAAGGATAAAGAACTAATAGAAAGTATTTCACCGTTCATTGTTGAACAACGAGCGATTGATAATAAGATAACAACCTATATTTGTGAAAACTTTGCTTGTAATAGACCAATAGTTGGCATAGATGAAGCTTTGCAAGTATTAAAAGAGCAAAAAATGAAATGAAAGAAATAAAAGGAAGGTTTAAGTGAATAGTTCCAATAATAACATCGGTGGTAAACTATATGAAATGATTGAGGATAAGGGATTACCTTGGGGAGTTGGGTCAACTGCCTTAATAGCTGGATTAGGGGCTAGATTAATTAACTTATCCTTTAGTGTATCAAAAATAGAAAATAGTATTTCAAAAGAGAGGATTAAGACATTATTTTTACTTTGCGATAAAGATGATCGTTTATTCCAAGAATTTATCAATGACGATGATGGGAATAACAGCGCATTGTTTATTAATGAGGTACCTATTCAATTACTAGAACAAATCATTTTTATTTTAAATGAAACAGTAGGATATGACGATAATATAAAAGAAAATGTAAAAGTGGACTATTTTATGGGCTTATCTTATCTAAAAGAAGCTGCATCTCAATTATTACATATTATTTATAATAACCTTGCAAATATCGAGAAAAACATGGAGGAAATGCGAAAAATCAATGGTGAACTTAAAAAATAAAGTGGTTTTTATTACAGGAGCATCAACCGGCCTTGGGTTAGAGTTGGCTAAACAGTTAGTAAAACAAGGAGCTAATACTATCCTCACCGCTAGAAATGAAGAGAAGCTAGAAAAAGCGAGAGTAACTACAGGTATTTCTGATAGCTACCTATTGGATGTTCGATCTGAAAGGGAAATAGCTGAAGTCGTTACAAAAGTAATTGAAAAATACGGTAAAATTGATTATTTAATTAATAATGCTGGTTTTGGAATTTTCAAAGAAGTAGCAGAGATGGAAATGGACGAAGTAGAAGAGCTGATGGATGTAAATTATTTTGGAGTTGTACGTTGCACTAAAGCTGTTCTACCATATATGCTAGAAAGAAACGAAGGCCACATTATTAATATTGCATCTGTAGCTGGTAAAATCGCATCAGCGAAGGCGGCAGCTTATTCCGCAAGCAAATCGGCTGTGATTGGGTTCTCTAATGGCCTAAGAGCAGAGCTTAAGAACTCCAATGTTTATGTGTCTGTT
Source organism: Caryophanales bacterium UBA6259 (assembly GCA_002441135.1). Lineage (GTDB taxonomy): Bacteria > Bacillota > Bacilli > Tepidibacillales > Tepidibacillaceae > UBA6259. The sequence goes on from DJVJ01000038.1 coordinate 261,835, forward strand.
ATTAATCCTGGCCCAATTGATACTCCATTTTTTGAACGTGCAGACCCAACTGGGAATTATGTTAAAAACGTAAATTGGTTTATGCTTGATCCGCAAAAGGTGGCGTATCAGACTATTAAGATTATGAAGGATAAAAAAACAGAGATTAATCTTCCTTTATTGGCAAACATCGGGATTAAATTATTTTATCTGTTTCCAGAAACCTTTGATCGGGTGATTGGTAAGCACTTAAATAAAAAGTAAATGCGAAAACAGCTTTCTAGACAAGCACCTTCTATACTATATTTGAATAACCTACAAAAAGAGAGGGCTAGAGAGAATAAGGTGTATAAGCATCACTCTGTTAGAATTAATTATTATACCATAACAATTGAATAATTGCTCAACAGTCAACTCACAGGGAAAAAGAGACAGATGTCACAATCTGTTCTCTTTTTGTTTTAAGGGAGCGTTTTACTGCCCAATGATAAAGCGAGACTTTATTCAGATGGAGTCTTGATGAAACCGAAGATGAAAAAATAAGTGCTAATAACAATTAGCACTTATTTTAAAAAGCTATATTATCCTCTTGGAGCTATTGGGACTAATGGTCCAACGATTAATGATTCTGGAGGGGTATCAAAGATGGATGAGGAAGTTATTGTTTTGGTGTCACCAATTATAAAAACAGCAGAGCTTGCAACTGCGATTATATTTATCGTGTTTACTGATATCTCGTGATTAACTACCGTGAAATTCATAAAAATTACTCCTTCTTAGAAAATTGAGCAATATATTGATCGATTGCGATACGAACATCATTTAAAACCTTTTCTGTAACTTTTTTCATTTGATTTATAGAAGCATGGTCCTGATCTGCTAGTGGAAGTTGATTAACATAAAATTGAATCCGATCATCTAATTGTTTTTTTATATCCTCTATTATTAATTGGTGATTTTCCTCACCTAATTGAGTATCATATTTCTTCTCGATTTGTTCAATTTCAGGGAAGAATTGATTTTCAAAGAATTTATTTATCTCCATTTGTATCTGGTCTAATAAGCCTTCATGAGAAGAATCATTACTTATTGAATGTTCATTTATTTTATTATTAACAGTATAGTCCTCAATTACTTCATTCCCATTAGGGGAAATCCCAATATTTAAGGTTCCTTCTAATGTTTCTACTTTTAATTGATCAAATTTATATTCAATTTTTTCGATTGTAGTTTTAGGTGTATTTTTAATCTTTTCTATCTCTTTTTGTAGAAAAAGTATCTGTTCTTCAAGTTGAGATATTTTTTGATTTTGATATTCGATATAACTATGAATTTTTTGTAAGTAGTCATAAGTATCATGATTATAATAGCTCATAAACAGCCTAGCCCCCTTACACTTACTACCTTAAGCTATAGTATGCTATGACGAAAAGATAGGTGAATGCCTAAGTATTATTTTCGATTAATTGTCTAATATGCTTCGTTCTATTTTCTGTGTCTATATATGAACTTGAACCGACCTGAAAGATCCCTGATGATGTAACTCCAATGATATTGATATTATTTACCTTAATAATAGGTTTCAGATTGATAATGTTCATCTTTACATTCTCATATATTATTGGTTTAGGGATCGGTTTTGTGAAAATTGGAAAATTAAAATGTCCTTCATTTCCGTAATAAACGGGTATTTCTCTTTGAACAGCTAATACCAAATTTCTTGGTCTAATAAAATAACTATCCCCTACTTGGAAAATACCGGTAAACTCAACAGCATTAATATTAATATTTTTTACAATAGATGTCCTCATCTAGATTAAATCCTTTCTTGTTTAACTTGTTGGTGGTAGAGGAACACGAGGCGGTGCTGGTCTTGGCTGACCTGGTTCTGGTGCAGGGCCAGTAAATCCCCCTGTATTATAAAGATTAGATAATGTTTTTATTACACCAGCGCTCCCTATTTGAAAAACCGAGGAATTTGCGATTGAATCAATTTTTATTTGATGTATTACGATATTTTGATGTACTGTAAGATTCATTATTTATCACCTATTTAGTGACTGCATTTGATGAGTCTAAAAGATCACTATCCATTGTGTTGGTTGAACTTGCACCACTTGCAGTATTTACAACATTTCCGGTATTAAAGGAACCAGCGCCAGAAAATGTTTTAGAAGTACTTTTTGGTGAAACATAAAAAGTATCCCCGATGGAGACAACACCGCTAGAACCAACACTATTTATATTTATATTCCCAACAAGAGAAGGCATCTAAATAACCCCTTTTTTTGATATTCCCTGTATTATATGTTTTGGCCTATTCATTTGTTAACTTTTCTTGGTTGAATTGCATAAATTGAATTAGGCTTTTATTTTGGAAGGGGTAATAGGTCGAAGGGGGAGTAGTAATGAGTCAAGGCAAAAATAATCTGCCTTTTGGGTTTGATTGGACTAAACTGCAAGAAGGCTTTATTGAAGAAAAATTTATAAAACCAGCTAGTAGTAAGAGCTCACTTGATCTAAATTGGATGGGGAAATATATGAACGATGTATTAGGTAATATATCGAAAAATATAAATCAAAATATAACTCAAAACAATCAAGGTGAAAATAATATTAACTATGAATTATTTGAAACCCACGATTATACGATTGTGAAAATGAGGGTCCCGGATAATATTCATCAAAAGAATATTAAGGTGTTTTTAGATATTAACAAATTAAAGATACAAGGTTTATATGATAATCTTGCTTTAATTCAGCTCCCTGTTAATGGCCGTTATCAAGGGAGCAGGGCTATTATAAAAAATGAAGTAATAGAGATAAGAGTCCAAAAGGATTATTCAGAAAATTACAGGGAAATTAAAATCCAATATAAAAAATAAGAAAAAACAACTAATAAAGTGTTAAGAACAAAGATATTTTAGAAAATATCTTAGCTCTTAAAACTGACTTTTTTAAAAGTGTCAGTTTTAAGAGCTTTTGTTTTGAAAAATATACTTCTCTAAGCTTTCCTTCCATATAATGTTCTTAGAAGGACAAAAACCGCAATTAAATATAGAATAGATATAGTATACAGAGAGAATAAAATTATTAAAAAGGAGATTCCGACATGAGGAGAAGAAGGTTGAGGGAAGTTGGCCTTATCGGCTTAACTATATTTCTAGTATTTACTCTATTTCCTTTGAGTAGTGTCAATGCAGATACTTCTATTTGGTTTTATACTCCTTATCCTCAAGGTGAGATAGGTATAGCCACACCTGAGATTGGGTGGAGAGTTTTTATTGGGGAGAATTATCTAGAAAAGGCTGAATTTATTATTAACGGGAAAACATACATTCCTAAATATGACTTAGAAAGAAATACCTTTTATGTAAAACTAGATTTTCCACTAAAAGAACATATAGAAGTTAAAGCTAGAATTAAATTAAAAAGCTATGATTGGATTGAAAAAAGCTGGAGTTTTGCAATTAATAAGTCTAGTATCACAGAGCTATCCATCCCAAATCTGACACAACAAAAGGCAATGGATTTTGCAAATGATTATCGATATCTGATGAAGCTTCCTCTCTTTGAAATAAACCCAGCTTTAAATATGTCTGCGCAAAGTCATGCCAACTATCAGTATTCTATTGGTAGACTTACACATTATCAAGAAAGTAATTTTCAAGCTTTTATTGGTGAGTCGGTAAAGGAGCGTGCTGCTTATTTTGGATTTAATGGCTTTGTAGCAGAGGATATAAGTTTTAATACCAAGCCATCCATTCAAAAAGCAGTTGATGATTTGTTCGATGCACCTTATCACCGTATTCCATTTTTGAATCCAGTGTTTGATCAATTAGGGTATGGGGAAAAGCAATACTATAGTGTTTTAAACTTTGGAAGTGTGTTACAACCTAAGGAGGCAATCTTTGTTTCTTACCCCAATGATGGACAACTTCATGTTCCAGTTGAATGGGAGAATTTTGAAACACCGAATCCATTGAGATTTTATCCAAATGCACCCAAAAAGGTTGGATATCCAATAATGGCTGGCATCTATGGTGGCGAAATAGATTCCATTAAATTAATAGATGCAAAAATGTTCAATTTAAGTGGACAGCAAATACCAGTTTATATTAATACACCAGAGATAGCTGTCAATAACACAATAAAACCAACCCCTAAGATTGATGATTATTTAAATCAAGAGATTATTATTATTCCAGAGAGTCCTTTAGTTACAGATAGTATATATAAAGTGGAAGTTTCTTTACAAGCAACAGATAAGTCTGGAAGCACTAAAAGCTATCAAAAAACCTGGAACTTTAAAACAGAGAGTAAAATAGGAGAGGGAAAAAAATGGCTCCATGAACAGGTTGAATATCCATCTTTTCAAGAAGGGGCCAATTCTCTTAGATTATTTCTCGGACAGCGTTATATTTGGTTGGATCAAAGAGTTTTTCCTTTAGATATTGCACCGTTTGTTATAAATAGTAGAACGATGGTCCCTATTCGAGCAATTGGAAATATCTTAGGCGCCGAAGTGGATTGGAATAATGAAAAGCGGATTGTTACTTATATAAAAAATGAGACGATGATTCAAATTCCGATAGATGCCAATTATGTATTTGTTAATAACAAAAAGATACCAATAGACCAAGGAGCAGTGGTCAAAAATGGAAGAAGCTTTGTACCACTTCGATTTGTTTCAGAGCAATTAGGAGCTGAAGTGGAATGGAATTCAAGTACTCAATCAATAATTGTTCTGTTAAGATAAAGAAAAAGGTACTAGAGGAGAAGTAAACATGAAGACAATTGGATTAATAGGTGGAATGAGCTGGGAATCATCACTTGAGTACTATCGAATGATCAATGAATTGGTACAAGAAAAGCTTGGAGGCTATCATTCTGCGAAAAGCATTATGATTAGTGTTGATTTTGATGAAATTGAGCAGTATCAGAAAAAAGGGCAATGGGAAGAAGCTGGAAAACAACTTAAAGATGCAGCTGTAAAATTAGAAAGGGCAGGTGCGGATTTTATTGTTCTATGCACAAATACCATGCATAAGGTAGCTGATGCGATCGAAGAGGGAATATCTATCCCATTTCTACATATAGCTGACGGAACAGCGAACGAAATAGTTGAAAAGGGTATTCATAAAATTGGATTATTAGGAACGAAATATACAATGGAGCAAGAATTCTATATTTCCCGATTGGTTGAACAGTTTGGCTTACAGGTTATGGTTCCAGAAGAAAAGGATAGGGAAATGGTTAATCGGATTATTTTTGATGAATTAGTATTTGGGAAAGTTAATGAAAACTCAAGAGAAGAATACCAACGGATTATTGATAAATTGGTTAGTCAGGGGGCAGAAGGAGTTATTCTTGGCTGTACAGAAATAACTTTGTTAATTAAGCAAGAAAATTCACCTGTACCTGTTTTTGATACTACGTATATTCATGCGAAAAAAGCGGTTGAAAAGGCGTTAGAAAACTAGAATGAGAAATAGGAAATAAATAAAGTAGCCTGGAATTGGAGAGCACACCAAATTTCAGGCTACTTTTATTATACTTAAAGAAAGTTTAATTAGTTTTGAAGAAGAAGCTTCGATTTTATTAGGGCAGAGCGTACAGGAATAACTATGATACCAGCAAAGATAATTTTTAATACATCAAGAAGGATAAAAGGAGCAATCCCAGCTGCATATGCTTTGGCCCAAGTTAAATCCAGCACATATTTTAATTGAATAACTCCAAGTAAATAGATAACTACTAATCCAACAAATGAAAGAACAATAAAAAGAAAATAGTCTGTATTTAGATTGCTTTTACCAAACTTAAACCCAGCACCAATAACAAATGTAGCAATGATCCAGCCGAATAGATATCCACCAGTTGGACCGAACAACACATGAATACCACCACTAAAGTTCGCAAATACAGGTAAGCCAATTGCACCCAACAATATGTATAGAATAATAGATATTGTTCCAAGTTTTCTACCAAGTAAGGCTCCATTTAAGTAAACACTAAGAATAGCGAATGTTATAGGTACTGATCCAATAGGAATACTTAATTGGGCTAGTATGACTGTAAGAGAAGTCATCATCGCAACTAAAGTTAATTCTTTTGTTTTCATAATATTCCCCCATTAATTTTACTCTATTTAACTTCACTATAATGGGCTAGAGAATATATGTCAACCAAAATGTTTACTTAAGTTAACTTATTAGTTTACAAATGTGTTTTGTTATGTAAAAAGTAGTTTTATTGCCATTGCAGAAACGGCAATAATTAAAATTCCTCTTATCCATTGATCCCCTTTTTTTACAGCAAAATGACTCCCGAACCACCCACCAACGCCATTACCAACAGCTAAAGTTAATCCTAGTAGCCAATCTACTTGACCGTTATAAAGAAAGATGGCAAAAGAGGAAAACATATAGGCGAGTATGACAAATACTTTGACACTATTAATTTTTACTAGGCTCATTCCGGTAATTAAGGTTAAACTCGCGATAATAATAAAGCCTACACCTGCTTGTATAAACCCACCATAAAATCCAATGAAAAAGAAAGCGATAATTGCAAAGATTTTTCTAGCTGGACTTAACTTTTCACCATCACTTTTAAACTTTTTTTCAGGCTGCCAAATCGTCAGTCCTAACACCATAAACATAACAATTGCCAAGAGCTTGTTAAAAATATGATCTGGAAGAGAAATAGCAACATTTGCTCCAAAAATTGAACCTAGGATTGCGGGTATTCCTAACATAATGCTTAATTTCCACTCAAAATAGCCGTTCTTTCGAAAATTTAATATAGCCACGATATTTTGAACGACTAATGCAATACGATTGGTTCCATTTGCTACTGCAGGGGGTAAGCCTAAAAAAATTAGGGCAGGCATTGTTAGTAAAGAGCCACCGCCAGCAATCGTATTTAAAAAACCTGCAATGACACCAAGAAATAAAATAAGAATGAGATAAATAAGATCCATGATTTGCATCTCCTTAGATAATTTTTCCTTTATTATTGTAGACCATATAGAAATATATATCTATTGTTGATATGATTATTGTTGAAAATTACTACATAGAAAAATGGGGAGAGGGGATTAAAGATGGAATTGTTTAACCTTGCTGGCAAAGTAGCAGTTGTTACAGGTACTAATCGAGGTATTGGACAGGACATCGCCATAGGATTAGCGGAAGCAGGCGCGGATATAGCACTAATTCAAAGAAATGCAAATGATCTCCAAACAAAGCAACGTATTGAACAATTAGGAAAAAAGGCAGAGGTTTTTCAGTGTGATTTGGCAAATGCAAATGAAATTAGAAAGGTAATTCCAAAGATCATTCAAATCTTTAATAAGATTGATATTCTGGTGAATAATGCTGGAATTCAAAGACGTAATCCTTCTGAGCTGTTTACTGAGCAAGACTGGGATGATGTTTTAAATGTAAATCTAAAATCTACTTTTCTATTGTCTCAGGAGGTAGGCAGAATCATGCTCCAGCAAGGGAAAGGTAAAATAATTAATATCGCTTCTTTGCTATCTTTCCAAGGTGGAATTAATGTGCCAGCTTATGCAGCAGCAAAAGGTGGAGTTGCACAGCTTACTAAGGCTTTATCCAATGAATGGGCAAGTAAAGGAATTAATGTGAATGCTATTGCACCGGGCTATATTGCGACAGATATGAATGAAGCATTGCTTCAAAATGAGACAAGAAATAGGCAAATATTAGAACGAATCCCTGCAGGGCGTTGGGGGAATTCTGAAGATTTTAAAGGAAGCGTAATCTATTTAGCATCTAAAGCCTCTGATTATGTTCACGGCCATGTATTAGTTGTCGATGGAGGATGGATGGGAAGGTAGGAAAGGTAGGAAAGGTAAGGATAGATAAGGATTCAAATAATAAAGCTTGGCCTGTTCCTTTAATAGAATAGACCAAGCCTTTTTATTTTTGTATAACAATTTAATTTCTAACGCTGATAAACTAGTTTACCGTCTACAAATGTCATCTCTACTTTTACATCCTTTATTTGATCAGGATTTATGGTAAAGATATCCTCTGATAGGACTACAAAATCCGCTAGTTTGTTAGGAGTAATAGATCCTTTAACTGTTTCTTCAAAGGATGCATAAGCGGCCCCCAATGTGTATGCATAAACAGCATCCTCAACAGTGATTTTTTGATCAGGCAACCATCCTATGCTAGGAAAACCATTTAAATCCTTCCTTGTTACCGCGGCGTAAATTCCATCTAAGACATTAAAGCTTTCTACTGGAGCATCTGATCCGAAAGCAATAGGAATGTTTTTTTCAATCATTGTTCTCCAGTTATAAGCACTTGCTGCTCTTTCTTTTCCAATTCTTTCTTCAACGAAATGTAAGTCAGTAGCTACAAAAAGAGGTTGTACAAGGCCAATTACTCCCAGCTTTTTCATGCGATCTAATAACTGATTGTTAGTAATTTGGCAGTGAATGATCGAATGACGATGATCTTCTCTTGGATTTTCATTCATAGCTTTTTCAATACTATTTAAGACCATTTCAATCGCTTTATCTCCTATAGCATGTAAGGCTACCTGCATCCCATTGTTGTGGGCTAAAGAGACACTTTGATCCAAATCTTCCTGCTCAAATACTGCAATTCCACTTGTAGTAGGATCATCTGCATATGGAGATGTAAGGTATGCAGTTCTAGCTCCTAAGGAGCCATCGGTTAATAGTTTAAGTGGTCCGACTTTAAAAAAATCGTCTCCTTTTCCAGTCTGATAACTCTTCAAGAACTCGAGCAGTTGTGCTATTTTTGGTAAATTACTTTGCTCATAAACTCGGACTGGTAGAAGCTGGTCTTCTACTAATTCCTCATATGCATTCATTATCTCTATGTAACGTTTAGGAACAACCACAAAATCATCCGTTTGCACCGATGTAATTCCTTGTTCAAGGACCTTTTTTCCGGCTGCAATAATCCAGTTTTTCATTTGGTCCTTACTAGGTTCGGGAATATGAGAGTGGATTAATTCCATTGCATTTTCTCTTAATATTCCTAGAGCTTGGCCATTTACGTCAACATCAATATGTCCTCCTTGAATATGTGAAGGATTATCGATGATCCCCATTAGTTCTAATGCTTTACTATTTAAGGAGGCTACATGACCACAAACTCTGTATAACACAATAGGGTGATCGGTTGATATTTGGTCTAAGTCAAAGCGATTAGGCATTTCTTTTGTTGGGAAAATATGATGATTCCAACCACGACCTTGCACCCACTGATATTTTGGTAGTTGATAATTATTAATAAAATCAGAGGTTGTTCTAATAATGTCGTCAATGGATTTAGTCTTAATTAAATCAACCTTTTGTAAGTTACTACCGTATCCTAATAAATGCATATGACTATCATTAAAGCCTGGTAGCATTAGCTTTCCATGAAGATCTATGATTTTTGTTTGCGCTGTTTTCTGCTTTAAAATCTCATCACTTTGTCCAACAGCCACAATTCTACCATTCTTTACGGCTACAGCAGCTACTAGTGGATTTTCTACATCCATAGTAACAATTTTGCCATTTACAATCATTAAATCCATTTATTGATCTCCTTCTTCAGGGACAATACAGATAAAGGTAAAGGTTTCGCTTCCATTATTTTTAAATTGATGGATTTTATTTGGTGGAACAAAGGCATAGGAACCTGCTTCCATTTCATAATCCTGACCATCAATATGTAAAATTCCTTTTCCTGAAATCATGTAGTTTATATGAGGCCATGGATGCTGATGCTTTGGAGAATATCCATCTTCTCCAAGATCAAATACTCTCATTACATATCCTTCCCAGCCTTCTTTTGGCGAAACAAGTACTTTTTTTACCGCATTTTTTACTGCTGGATGTTCCATTGGGAATCCTTGTAAATCTTTCACTTTTCCAACAACCATTTTTATCTCTCCTTCTCTCGATATTGATTTAAAATTCCGATAACTTAGTGATAATTATATATTAAATTTCTATTTTAGTTAAACAAAAAAAAGATAGGATCGTTTATTAAATACGGTCCTATCTTTTATATAGTAATTTTCTTTAGTGACTTAAAAAGGTAAGCTGAATAAAGAATAAAATTGCGAAAATAAAAAGAATTGGGTGTACTTCTTTCGCTTTTCCACGAATTAATTTTAAAATCGGATAAACAACAAATCCAATACCAATTCCAGTAGCAATACTATAAGTTAGTGGCATCGCAATAACGATTAAGAAGGCTGGAAAAGCATCTTCAATATCCTTCCAATCAATATTTCTTAAACCATTCATCATAAAGAAACCAACAATAATTAGAGCTGGAGCAGTTATTGCTGGAATTGCAGCTAAAGCACCAGCTATTGGTGCAAAAAATAATGTAATTCCCATAAGTAAGCTGATAAAGACTGCAGTTAAACCTGTTTTTCCCCCGACAGAAACACCAGAGGTAGATTCAATATAAGCTGTTGTTGGACTTGTTCCCATGATAGCGCCAACAGTAGTCCCAATAGCGTCTGCTAAAAAGGCAGGCTTTGCATTAGGGAACTTTCCGTTTTTCATTAATCCTGCTTGCTCAGCTACACCAAGCATAGTTCCTGTGGTATCAAAAAGAGTAATCAAAAGAAAGGTAAAAATAACAGCATAAAGTCCGTTTTCAAACACTCCCATAATATCAAATTGGAAAAATGTTTTTTCGATTCCATTTGGCAGTGCGAAGATTTGAGATGGTATTTCGAGCATTCCAAAAAGCCAAGCTAAAACAGAAGTAACAATAATACCGAAAAACAATGCAGCTTTTACGCGATAAGCTAATAAAATTAAAGAAATCGCAAGTCCAATGATAGCAAGTAATGTACTAGGATTAGAAAAATCGCCAATAGTTACTAAGGTTTCAGGATGATCGACAACAATACCAGACTTTTGTAAACCGATGAAGGAGATAAATAACCCGATTCCAGCAGTAATCGCATATTTAAGATTGGAAGGGATGGCGTTGATTAAGACGGTTCGAAAGCTAGTTAGAGAAATTCCTAAAAATAACACACCAGCGATAAATACAGCTCCAAGCGCAATCTCCCAAGGAATCTGATTTGCCATAACTACGGTATAAGCAAAAAAAGCATTTAAACCCATCCCAGGAGCAATAGCGATTGGATAATTAGCAAATAAACCCATAATTAATGTAGCAACCATACTTGTAATAATTGTAGCGACAAATACTGCGTTAAAATCCATGTTTGCCCCACTTAGAATTACAGGATTGACAATAACAATATAAAGCATTGTTAAAAAGGTAGTAATACCTGCCAAAAGCTCCGTATATACAGTTGTATTTCGTTCTTTAAGCTTAAACAGTTTTTCCATGTTCCTCACCTCATTAAGTATTTACACCAATTAAAAATAATAGCACAAAAGCATCAAAAATATAAGATATTTTCAAAAGCTTTTAAAAAGTGATGCAAATATAAACAGAAAAAACAGCAAATTAAAATATTTTACAATACATTTAAAATTAGAACTTTTTACGAATGTCTGTTTTTTGTAGAAGATTATTGTTATTATGAAAACGGTTGCACTTATGACAAAAAATTATATTGACATCAGGGGGAGTAAGAAAATGCAAAAATTAACAGGGAAGGAAAACATGGCAATTGGTTTAATGTTATTCGCTTTATTTTTTGGAGCAGGTAACATGATTTTTCCACCTGCATTAGGACAAGCAGCTGGTTCTAATGTATGGGGCGCCATCTTAGGTTTTTTAATCACAGGAGTAGGCTTACCACTTTTAGGTGTAACAGCGATTGCTTTAGCAGGGGAGAACTTAGAAGTATTAGCTGGTAGAATTTCACCGAAGTTTGGAATATTATTTACTATTGTTATGTATCTTGCGATTGGACCTTTCTTTGGTATTCCAAGAACAGGTACAGTAGCGTTTGAAATCGGAATCAAACCATTTTTGTCAGAAAATTTATTAAATAATGGATTATCCCTTTTTATTTTCACTATTTTCTTTTTTGCTGTAACATTCTATTTATCTTTAAATCCTTCAAAGCTAGTAGATCGTATTGGTAAAATTATGACACCAGCACTATTAGTTGTTTTGGGAATTTTAGTGTTTAAGGGAATTACGTCTCCAATGGGAGAGTTTAGCGCACCAACAGAGGCTTATCAAACAACACCTTTCTTTAAAGGTTTTATTGAAGGGTACCTAACCTTAGATGCAATTGCAGCATTAGTTTTTGGAATAGTTGTAATTAATGCAATAAAAGAGCGTGGAATCACAAATAAAAAGGCTATAGCAGCAGCAACGATTAAATCTGGTCTTATTGCAGCAGCTGGTTTAGCAATTGTCTATATTTCACTAGGTTATTTAGGGGCTACTAGCTTAACTGCTGTTGGAGAGCAAGCTAATGGTGGGGCTTTAACAACGGCTATTGCATACCAACTATTTGGCATAACTGGTAATGTGTTATTGGGTCTTGCTATTTTATTTGCTACTTTAACAACATCAGTTGGTTTAGTTTCAGCAGCAGCTGGATATTTCTCTAAACTGTTACCTAAAGTATCGTATCCAGTTTTCGTTGGAATTTTTTCAATATTTAGCCTTTCCGTTGCTAATGTTGGTCTTTCTCAATTAATTAGTATTACTCTACCAGTATTAATGGTTATTTATCCTTTAGCAATTACATTAATAGCTATCTCATTCGCTCACAAATACTTTAATGGTTATTCAGAGGTATATGCTGGTGGAATAATTGGTGCCTTCCTAATAAGTGTGGTTGATGGATTTGCTACAGCAGGTTTTCCAGTGCAGGCTATTACAGAAGTTTATAGTTTATTACCATTATATTCTGTTGGCATTGGTTGGTTATTCCCAGCTATTATTGGTTCAGTAATTGGTTTTGCAATCGCTAAGTTAAAAGGAAAAACAGTAGAGAACGTAAATAACTTGAATGAAATTTAAGAATCGACTTTAAGAATAAACTTTAATAAATAAAATTTAATAGATAAAATTTAAATTGTTATGAAAAAAGCTAGAATCAAAGACAGCTATTGTCTTGTTTCTAGCTTTTTTCATTTGATAAACCTAATTAGTTTAAAATCTTAACAATTTCTTAAAGATTCATTGGAAAGTTCTTGAAGAAAGAAGGTCATAATGAGGTCAGGGAGAAAAGGGGGAGTTAAATTGACAGTAAAGAAAAAATGGTATCAAAATATCCGATTCTATCGTATGTTAACGCAAGGCTTTGTATTTTTGTTTATCGCAAAATTAGTGGTTGAGGGTATAGTTGCTTCGGAAAGTGAAATCACTATTTCACCAGAAGCATATTGCCCATTTGGAGGTTTAGAGAGTTTATATACTTTTTTTACAAATGGTACAACATTATCGCATCTACATACCTCAAACATTATAATTCTTGGACTAATTTTAATTATTACTTTGTTTTTTAGATCAGGTTTTTGTGGTTGGTTATGTCCTTTTGGTACATTTCAGGACTTGGTACGAAAATTAGGGGCGTTTATTGGCTCTCTTTCATTGATTAAGCCTTTAAATAAAAAACTAAAAGAATTTATCAAAAAAAGAGAAAACGTATTTTATCAGCTAGATAAGTATTTGCGATACTTTAAATACCTTGTTCTATTATGGGCGGTTTTAGGTGCAGTTTATTATGTTGATTTAGTTTTTAGAGATTATGACCCATTTGTGGCACTGATAACGGTGGCTGAGCTAGAATCCTATGTGGGATTAGCGATATTGGGACTAGTTATTGTTCTTTCCTTATTTATTGAAAGACCATGGTGTCGTTATGCATGCCCATTAGGTGCAACGATAGGAATCATTGGTAAGCTGAGTCCAATGAGGGTTAAAAGAGATGAAAATTTATGTATTAACTGTAATCTTTGTAGTAAGTCTTGTCCGATGAATATCGATGTTGCAAAGACAAATCATGTTAAGTCATTGGATTGTAATCAATGTATGGTTTGTATCGATCATTGTCCTGTAGAGGGAGCACTAACAACAGGACTCATATTACCAAATCAAAAACCTCGTACTGAAATAGTAGAAAAAGGAGGAATCTAATCGATGAAAAATAAGTGGTTATTTCTATATGGCTTTTTAATGTTAACTGTTTTGTTAGGTGGTATTTATCTTGCCAAGGATGCTCAAATATGGCAGGTATCAGGCAAAATTAATCCAGATGGCTCAAGAGTGACAATCCAAGGTAATGATGTGAATGAAATTAAAGGTTGGACTACTCTCGGAATGGTGATTGAAGGCTATAATTTAGACAAAGAGGAAGTGTATCGAGATTTTGAATTGACCGATGACATATCACTTGACACGAAGCTAAGTGAATTAGCAACAATCACAGATGAAAAGCTTTCACCAAGTATTATGAGAGATTATATAAGTGAGAAAAAAGGATTAGCAAAACAAGATGAAGCTGCTGGAAAAAATAAAGAAGAAGATAGTGAGAGTAAGGAAGAATAAATACAAAAACTGGAAAAAGGGGCCTGGCCCCTCCCTCC
>DJVJ01000019.1:0-1318 GCA_002441135.1 Caryophanales bacterium UBA6259
GTGAAAAATAGTAATTTATTGAAAGAATTAAAGCAGCTATACCCTTATATTCCGATATACTATGGTGATAAAATCCAACATTTGGATAAAAATAAGACTATCAGCGTATGGAGAAAGTCTGTCCCATCTGTCAAAATAAAATAAATAATGTATTACAAAAGTCTTAAAAAAAATTGGAGCAGTGGAAAAATGGAGAATACAATGATTGATCCTTTTCTACAATCAGCTCAAATGGTGCTCAGTCAAGTCATCAATGTATCTACTAATCCAGGAGAAGCTAAAGTAGAGGAAAATGATTTTTATAAGCAGTCCATATCAATTAAGATATCAATTAAAGGTGAACTTAATGGTGATGTTGTTTTGGCCATGGAAGAAGGAGTTGCTATTCATATCGTGGAAAGAATGATGGGGGGTATGAAGGTTCTCCAAATTAATGATATGGAAAAAAGTGCAATCTCGGAACTAGGAAATATGATTAGTGGAAATGCTAGTATGCTTTTATATAATCAAGGAATTAAAGTGGATATTACCCCGCCACAAATATTAGAAGAAGGAATTCGTTATGGTTCAGGACAGGCTGTCAATGTACCATTATGTTTAGATGGAATAGGAAGAATGCAGATGATGCTTTCTTTAATATAATTTCTAAAAAACCTCTGAAAATGAGGTTTTTTATTATGTAGATTTAAGTTAAAATTAAAATGTAAGAAAATTTAGAAAATAATGGAGGGGATATTTTGGAAGGAATATATCAGAAAGTTCCTAGTGAAGAAATAGTAAAAAGAGTATCTGCTTTTCAAGTGGAATTAAAAAAGCATAATTTTGATGGGGCTATTATTTTACAAAATATTGATCAATATTATTTTACAGGTACAATGCAAAATGCGTTATTGTTTATTCCCTCAGAAGGAGAAAGTACGCTTTTTGTAAAAAAAAGTTTAGAAAGAGCTAAAGTAGAAACTCCATGTAATGTAATACCGATGCCAAGTATGAAGGAGCTATCCGATAAGATACTTGCAATGGGGTATTCGGTGGAAAATATCGGCTTAGAGCTAGATGTTCTACCATATTCACAATTTCAAAGAATAAAAAAGGCATTTTCTTCAAGTAGCTTTGGTGATATAGCTGCTATTATTCGCCAGCTTAGAAGTGTTAAATCTGAATATGAAATAGAGATGATTAAAAAAGCGGCAGATGTAGCATATGAGGCAATTGAAGAAGTTCCTAATATATTAAAAGAAAATATGACAGAAATTGAATTTGTGGCTGAGTTGGAAAAATTCGTTCGGATAAAAGGACATCTTGGTTCTCTAAGACT
>DJVJ01000019.1:1369-4914 GCA_002441135.1 Caryophanales bacterium UBA6259
GTATCTATTAATGGCTATGTTGTTGATCAAACAAGAATGGGGGTTATTGGGGAATTGGATCAAGAATTAGAAGAGGCTTATCAGGTAGCTGTAAAAATTATTAAAGAAATTGAACTTAGAGCTAAACCTGGGACTTTATGGTCAGAGCACTATCTTTATTCATTAAAACTCGCAGAAGAGGCAGGGTTAAAAGATTATTTTATGGGCTTTAAAGAAGATCAGGCAAAGTTTTTAGGACATGGTGTAGGCTTAGAAATTGATGAATTTCCAGTATTAGCAAAGGGGCTAGATTATCCTTTACAAGAAGGGATGGTTATTGCTATAGAACCTAAATTCACCTTTCCAAATAAGGGAGTAGTAGGTATCGAAAATACCTATGTTGTGAGAAAAGATGGACTTGAAAGTATTTCTTATGCACAAGAAGATATTTTAAAGATAAAAAAATAACGAAATTCCCTTTTTGCTTATGCACTTAATACTCACCTGAAACATAAAATATGTTGAATCACCCTAGTGAGTTGATGAGCCCGAGCAAGGAGGGGTGGAACTTTTGAAAGGTAATGACCAGCATGCAAAGCCTTTACTAACCAACCGTGAAAGAGAAGTGTTCGAATTATTAGTTCAAGACAAAACGACCAAGGAAATCGCTCAGCAACTGTTTATTAGTGAAAAAACAGTGCGCAATCACATTAGTAATGTGATGCAAAAACTAGGTGTCAAAGGTCGGTCTCAAGCAGTTGTTGAATTGGTTCGGCTCGGGGAACTAAAAATTTAACCCCTAGAGAAGCTGACTCATTGAGAGTCAGTTTCTTTTTTTATTTTTACATTTGTAAGTTATTTCATGGAAAAGATAGAGTAATTGCAGTTTTTTTTGATATAATAGCGACAGAATTAAAAGACGGAGGTTTAATATGAAGCATTCGTATGAAAATATTGTTGAAATAGAGCACGTACTAAGGAAAATGAGTGGAATTATCAAAAGAAAGGGAAGAGAGATATTAAATGATTTCCCTATTACCCCTCCCCAATTTGTTGCACTGCAATGGTTAAATGAAGAGGGCGATATGACGATTGGTGAATTAAGTACCAAAATGTTTCTAGCATTTAGTACTACAACAGATTTAATTGATCGGATGGAAAAAAATCATCTAGTAGAGAGAATTCGTGACCAAAAAGATCGAAGAGTGGTGCAGATTCATCTTTTAGAAAAAGGAAAGAAGCTTATCAATGAAGTTTTAGATACAAGAAGAAAATATTTAGCGGATATTTTAGAGGACATGAGTACAGAAGATGTGGACCAAATCTCTCTCTCATTGCACCAGCTATTTGCTAAAATGGAGGATGACATCATTTAGGTTATCATCAAAAAGAATATCTCATAAAATAATAGAAAATGTAATACATCAGGAGGAAATAGCTAAATGAGAGAAAAGCCGATTGGCATATTAGATTCTGGAGTTGGAGGACTTACGGTTGTAAAAGAGATATTCCGTCAATTACCTAAGGAAGAAGTCATTTATTTTGGGGACACCGCTCGTTGCCCATATGGCCCTAGATCTACAGAAGAAGTAAGAAAATTCACAATAGAGATTTGCAACTTTTTAATGCGTTTTGACGTCAAGATGATTGTAATCGCCTGTAATACTGCAACCGCAGCAGCTTTAGAAGATATTAAGAAAATGGTCGATATACCAGTAATAGGAGTTATTCATCCTGGAAGCTTAGCTGCAATCAAAAACACAAAAACAGGAAGAATCGGAGTTATTGGGACAGAAGGAACGATTAAAAGCAGGAAATATGTGGACACGTTAAAAGGGATTAACCCAGATTTATGGATTGAAAGCCATGCATGTCCTACTTTAGTTCCACTTGTAGAAAGCGGAATAGAAGATGAACAAAGGATTAGACAGGAGGTTAAATTAGCATTAGAGCCAATCGTTGATAAAGAAATTGATTCCCTTATTTTAGGATGCACTCATTATCCTTTAATTAGTGATTACATTCAGGAAGTAATGGGAGAACAGGTCAGTATTCTAAGTTCAGCAGAGGAGACTGCAAGAGAGGTTAGTTCCATATTACACTATCAAGGTATTATAGCATCAAATGAATATACTCCCAACCATCAATTCTTTACAACCAGTGATATACAGCAATTTAAGCGAATTGCTGATAAATGGTTAGGAGAAAAAATTGATGTGAAATATGTTGACCTTTCGGAAATTACTCAAAGTTAATTAATCAGAGAGAAAAGAAGAATCGGGGGAGTCAGATGAATAAAAAAAATAGTTTTTTTTATATTTTTATACCCATTCTATTAATGGTAGCAATTTTAGCACTAAATACTTTTGCGAATGAACAAAAAATTGCGGAGCCCCCAAATGAAGAATGGAGTCATCCAATATCACTGCTTTCCACTCAAAAATCTACTGCACCTTATTTAAAGGTAAACGAACAAGAGCAGGTTGAGGCATGGATTGGTGGGAATGATAACCTATTAGAGAGAATACTTGTGGAAGATGGCCAAATCGTAGCGCAAGAGAAAGTAGAAACAGGTGGGCTAAAATTTGATTCAAGCACAAGGTTTCAGATGGTTGATGATTTACTTCTAGTATTAAACAAGAATCAATTACAGGTAGGATTGATTGATAGTAATCAAATTAGAGCTTTATCTTTTTCTATTAATGATGTTGTTGGCTATGATTGGATTAAAGGAGCTAATGAGAATTATCTTCTTGTATCCACTAAAAATAAATTAGGCATTTATCTTTATCAAAATAAAAATTTTCAATTATTAGGGAGCTATGATGGCTTTCCAGTTTCTTCGTTTCTAAAAGGGATTTACAATGAGAAAAATATAGAAATTTATACCTTTTCCAAGCCAGAATATACGATTGAATATTTAAAAACGACGTTTTCTTTAGAGAATCGGGATTGGAAAGAAACCAAGAATTTATTTAGTGAAGCTCGTTTAGAATCTATGTTTGATGTAAGCAATGTGAACTTTATTCCTCATAGTGAGGAAATCAGGATATATATGATTACTAAAAAGCGATTAAAGACAGAGGTTAAACGTCAAATTGAAATGGTCGTTTTTGATCGTAATAATGATCAGATTAAAGGAAAAACTATGGTTGTAGAAAACCCTGTAGTGTTTGGTAGAGAAAGCACGAATACCGAATATCTTCAGTACATTTCGAGTGAAAATGAAGTAGACACTTTCATTGTTAGTGCATTAGCAGGAGAAGGAAGAGAGAATTCCAATTTTAAAATTGAAAAGCTTGGGATTGATAAAGGTCAAGTGGTTGATTATCAATTTTTAAGCAAAGGTAGTACATATTCTAAGTATCCTTTTTATATGATGTCAAGTAATGGAGATTATGTTGCTTGGTTGGATATTATGAGTAACGGATATCAATTACAATTAAGTAGTAATAGTGAGCCTTTCAAAACAGTAGCAAATGAAAAGATGAAGGGGAATTGGGGATTAGCGTTCGGCTATACTTTCCAAGATTCTTGGATTATTATCTTATCCATGTTAAAAGGAT
>DJVJ01000018.1 GCA_002441135.1 Caryophanales bacterium UBA6259
ATGGAACGAACCAAGGATATTGCATATGAAGTTGGAGCTAAAAAGAGAAAAGAGCAAGTATTAGTAGGATTCGCTGCCGAATCTGAACACCTTATAGAGCGAGCAAATGCTAAATTAGAAAAGAAAAATATGGATTTGATTGTAGCAAATCATATTTTGATGGAAGGTGCTGGCTTTGAGAAGGACACCAATATTGTAACTATAATAGGTAAGGATGGAGAAGCAGTAGAATATCCAAAAATGAGTAAGTTTCAAATTGCTAATCAAATCCTATCCTCCGTCCTTCAATTAAAAGAAAAGCAAAAAAGTGGGAAAGGAAATTAAATTGTGTACGCTACAGTAGTTGTTGATATACCAGACATTAATCATTACGGATATGATTATCTAGTTCCTGTGTCCCTTGAAGAAGTGATAAAGCTAGGAGCGCGTGTATTAGTTCCTCTTGGAAATAGAAAGGTTCAAGGGTTTGTAGTTGGATTAGCTTCTAATACAGCGGTTAAAAATACGAAACCGATAATCGAGGTTTTAGATATTTTGCCTCCGTTAACAGAAGAAATGATTAAGCTATCCTTTTGGATGAGTCATAATTACACAAGCCATTTGTATCGAACATTACAAATGCTGTTGCCAACTGCTCTTAAAACAAAAACAGAGGAGTACGTTAGGGCAAGCGTTACAGAACAAATCGCAATTTTATCTAATAGAGAAAAGGAAATTATAGACTGGGTTAAGGAAAAAGAAGTGATTAAACAGTCTATTTTAATTCATCAGTTTCCTGAGGACCAGCAGCTATTAAGTGAAATGTTTAAATCCGGATTATTGGAGATAAATAAAGAATTCAAGGATAAAACAGGAATTAATAAGGTTTCCTATGTTAGATTAAGTAAATCAAAAGAAGAATGTTTGCTTGCAATTGGAGAATTACCAAAGCAAGCGATGAAGCAAAAACTAATCCTAGAACATTTTTTATCCCAAGAATGGGATGAAGTTCCTCTATCTGAGCTTTTATCACAGTTGAATTTGAATCGCTCTGCTGTTCAAGCTTTGGTTAAAAAGGGGTATTTAGCCATTTTTGAAAAAGTGATTTCAAGAGATCCTTATAAAAATCGTAGCTTTACGGATAAGAGTGTCACATTAACACCAGAGCAAAATAATGTTTTAACCATTTTAGAAGGAAGCTTATCTAATGGAGAAAACAAAACATTTCTACTTCATGGGGTAACAGGAAGTGGGAAAACAGAAATCTATCTTCAAATTATGGAAAAGGTATTAAAAGAACAAAAGGAAGCAATTTTGTTAGTTCCAGAAATATCGCTTACTCCTCAAATGGTTGAGAGATTTAAAGGGAGATTCGGGCCTTTAGTTGCAGTATTGCATAGTCAATTATCACAGGGTGAAAAATATGATGAATGGAGAAGAATTCTTCACGGGAAGGCTAAAATTGCTGTTGGAGCTAGGTCTGCTATTTTTGCACCCTTTCAAAAATTAGGTTTAATTATTATCGATGAAGAGCATGAAAGCTCTTACAAACAAGAAGAAAATCCGAAATATCACGCTAGAGAAATTGCCTTATGGAGAAAAGAGTATCAACAAGCGATGGTGATTTTAGGGAGCGCTACTCCCTCCTTAGAATCTTATTATAAAGCACTAAAAAAACAGTATCAGCTGTTACAACTACCTGAACGTGTATTCGGAAGAAAGCTACCAGCTGTTCATGTGGTCGATATGAGAGAGGAATTAACAGCAGGAAATAGAACTATGTTTAGTCATTTGCTGAAAGAAAAAATAGAGGAACGAATCGAAAAGAAGGAACAAATTGTTTTATTTTTAAATCGTAGAGGACATTCCACCTTTGTCATGTGTCGTTCATGTGGATATGTAATGCAATGTCCACATTGTGAAATTTCATTAACCTATCACCATAATAATAAAACTTTACGCTGCCATTATTGTGGTTATACAAAAATAGAGCCAAAGACCTGCCCAGAATGTGAGAGCAAACAAATTCGTTATTTTGGTACAGGAACACAAAAAGTGGAGGAAGAGCTAGCCAAGGTATTTCCAGGAGTAAGAGTGATTCGAATGGATGTGGATACGACAAGTACAAAAGGTGCACATGAAAAGCTCTTAAATCAATTTAGAAATCATCAAGGAGATATTCTTCTAGGAACACAAATGATTGCGAAGGGATTGGATTTTCCAAAGGTAACATTAGTTGGGGTCATTGCAGCGGATACCATGTTAAAGCTACCAGACTTTCGAGCAGCAGAACGAACATTTCAGCTTTTAACTCAGGTTAGCGGGAGAGCTGGAAGACATGATTTAGAGGGGGATGTGGTGGTTCAAACCTATACACCAGAGCATTATAGTGTGGAATTTGCAAGTCAACACGATTATTCCTCTTTTTTTGGGAAAGAATTATTAAATAGAAAAGCGTTGGATTATCCTCCCTTTAAAAAATTGATTCTTATTCAATTTAGTCATCCTGATTTAACGATGGTGATGAAGGCTAGTGAACACTTCTCTCGTGGATTAAGAATAAATCTAGTAAATGAGAAAAATATAGAAATTTTGGGCCCTGTCGCTTCTCCTATATCACGCTTAAAAGATAGATATCGTTTTCAATGCATGATAAAATATAATGATGAATCTATTGTAATTACCTTGATTCATCAACAAATGGAAAAAACACAGGAAGAATTAAAGGATCGCCAATTATTGATTAGTGTTGATGTGGATCCTAATGTTGTAATGTAAAGGAGGATAATTATGGCTTTAAGAGTTATTTTAAAGGATACAGACCCATTATTAAGGGAAACTTCTAAACCAGTCTTAGAAATTACCCCAAGAATTCATAAGCTGTTAGATGATATGGCGGATACAATGTATGATGCAGAAGGAGTTGGCTTGGCTGCACCTCAAATAGCAATCCTTAAGCGGGTTGTAGTTATTGATGTAGGCCAAGGTTTAATTGAATTAATTAATCCTGAGATTATCGAAAAAGATGGCGTTCAGATTGGGCCAGAAGGCTGCTTAAGTGTTCCGGGGGTTGTTGGGAAGGTCAGAAGAGCAGACAATGTAAAAGTAAAAGCGCTAGATCGTCAGGGGAAAGAATATATTGTGGAAGGCACAGGTCTTCTTGCACGAGCACTGCAACATGAAATCGATCATTTGAATGGTATTCTTTTTACTGATCTTGCCGAAGAGATATATAAGGATGAAGTGAATTTATAGGAGTTGATTAAATGCGTATCGTTTTTATGGGCACCCCTGATTTTGCGGTGCCCTCTTTGCAAAGTTTAATATATGAGGGATATGAGATTGTCGGTATAGTGACCCAGCCTGATCGACCAAAGGGTAGAAAACAGGAATTAACGCCCTCACCAGTCAAGATTGTAGCTGTAGAAAACGGGATTGAGGTTTATCAGCCTAATAAAATTAGAGCAGAGGAAGCAATTGAAAAGGTGATAAGCTGGAATCCTGATCTAATTGTGACTGCTGCTTATGGGCAGATTATTCCAGATGCAATATTGAAGTCACCAAAGTATAAAGCAATTAATGTACATGCTTCATTACTTCCTAAATTTCGTGGCGCTGCTCCAATTCACCAAAGCATTATTCAGGGTGAAAAAGAAACTGGGGTAACTATTATGTATATGGTAAAAGAATTAGATGCCGGAGATATGCTATCTAGTGCTAAGATTCCGATAGAAAAAGAGGATAATGTGGGTTCACTTCATGATAAATTAAGTATTGTAGGTGCAAAGCTATTAATTGATACCATTAAACAAATTGAAGCTGGTACGGTTACTCCTATTGCACAAAATCACGAAGAAGCCACCTTTGCACCCACATTAAAAAGAGAAGATGAGAGAATCGATTGGAATCAAACAAGTATGGAAGTATATAACCAAATCAGAGGTTTGAATCCATGGCCTGTCGCATATACTCATTTTAGAAATGAGGTATTTAAAATTTGGTGGGCTGAGCCAGTGGATTATCAACACAATGAATTGCCAGGCACTGTTTTAAAAACAGATAAAAATCTTTGTATTGTGGCTACAAAAGACGGTGGAATTAGTTTAATCGAGGTTCAACCAGCTGGTAAAAGAAAAATGAATATCCAATCCTTTTTACAAGGAGCAAATGTAGAGGTTGGAGAAAAACTAGGTGAATAATAATGAAAAAAACAGCTAGAGAAGTCGCTTTAGAGGTACTAACTAAGGTTGATAAAGAGAATTCATATAGTAATCTACAATTAAACCAGAGCTTAAAAAACGAAGAGTTGTCTCGTATGGATATCAATTTTACGACTGAAATTTTATATGGAACAATTCAACACCTCAACACAATTGACTGGATTATGCAGCCTTTTTTAAAGATGAAGCTACAGAAATTAGAACCATGGGTTCGGAATTTACTTCGACTTAGTATTTATCAAATATGGTATTTAGATAAAGTTCCCACTCATGCTATCGTGAACGAAGCTGTAAATATAGCCAAGAAAAAAGGGCATAAAGGAATTTCTGGGATGGTTAATGGGGTATTACGAAATATTCTTCGAAATAAGGAAACTATTCGTATTCCAGAGGATCTTCCTGAGAATGAGAAAATCTCCCTTGAGCATTCCCATCCACTATGGCTAGTTAATCGTTTAGTGAAGGATTATGGGGTTGATGAAGCAAGAGAAATTTGTAAGGTGAATAACCTAGCTCCATATCACTCCGTTCGTATTAATCCATTAAAAACAACACGAGAGGAAATAATGGAGCAGTTTGCAAAGGAATTAGGCAATCAGGCTGAAATCACTCCTTCACCTTTATCTTCTCAAGGGATAAGAATTAAAGGTGGTGGAAATCTTGCTTTAACCAATTGGTATAAAGAAGGATTTATTTCTATTCAAGATGAAAGCTCCATGCTAGTAGCCCAAGTTGTAGATGCCAAACCTGGAAGTATGGTTTTAGATGCCGCTGCGGCACCAGGTGGTAAAACAACACATATCGCAGAGTTGATGCAGGATAATGGGACAATAATTGCCTCTGATTTACATAAACATAAAATAAAATT
Source organism: Caryophanales bacterium UBA6259 (assembly GCA_002441135.1). Lineage (GTDB taxonomy): Bacteria > Bacillota > Bacilli > Tepidibacillales > Tepidibacillaceae > UBA6259. Next base: position 5,068 of record DJVJ01000018.1, read on the forward strand.
AATTGAAGATCAGCAAAAACGATTGGGATTACATATTATTCAGACTATCCATTCGGATGCTAGAAGATTAAAAAATGAATTACCAGCCCATTTTGATCGTATTTTACTCGATGTACCATGCTCAGGTCTTGGTGTAATTAGAAGAAAACCAGATTTAAAATGGAGTAAGAAAGAGCAGGATATTTTAGATTTAACAAGAGTTCAAAAGGAAATATTGCAAGACGTTTCATTTTTACTAAAACCGGGTGGCATACTAGTTTATAGCACATGTACGATGGCAATTGAGGAAAATGAAGCAATGGTAAAGGATTTTGTACAAAAGAACCCCGATTTTCAACTTGATACCAATTTATCATCGTATTTACCTGAATTGGTAAATAAAAAAATAGATGCTTCTGCGGGGATGATTCAAATTTTACCTCATCATTTTCAGACTGATGGATTTTTTATAAGTCGGCTAATTCGAATCAAATAAATTTTTCATATGAATGGTGGTACGTCATGAAAAAAAAGAACATCTATGATTTAAAGCTAGAAGAATGGAATGCATGGTTAAAAGAAAACGGCGAACCAACGTATCGAGGTAAGCAAATTTTTGATTGGCTTTATGTGAAAAGAGCAGAGTCGATTGAAGAGATGAGTAATCTTCCTAAAGGATTACGTCAGAAATTAACAGATCAATTTGAATATCAAGCCTTACATACAATATCTCAACATACCTCAGGCGATGGGACAATTAAGTTTTTGTTTCAGCTTTATGACGGAAATGCGATTGAAACAGTAATCATGAGGCATGATTATGGAAATAGCGTCTGTGTTACCACTCAGGTTGGGTGTAGAATGGGTTGTACCTTTTGTGCATCTACACTTGGTGGAGTTGAACGAAATCTAACCGCTGGTGAAATTGTTGCACAGGTACTAGAATCCCAAAGAATATTAGATAAAGAAGATGCAAGAGTCAGCAGTGTTGTCGTAATGGGATCTGGAGAGCCCTTTGACAATTATGAAGAAACAATAAAATTTATTGAAATTATCAATGATAATTTGGGATTAAATATTGGTCAGCGCCATATTACGGTATCAACAAGTGGAATAGTACCTAAAATCTATGAATTTGCAGATCTAAAATGGCAAGTAGGATTTGCTCTGTCCCTACACGCTCCTAATGATGCACTTAGAACAAGATTGATGCCAATCAATAAGAAATATCCATTGAAAGAATTGATGAAATCCTGCTATTACTACGTTAACACAACAAACCGAAGAATTACTTTTGAGTATGCTTTAATGGGTGGTGTTAATGATCATGATGAGCATGCGATAGAACTAGCAAATCTAATCAAGGATATCAAATGTCATGTCAACTTAATACCTGTCAATCATGTGCCAGAGAGAGAATATGTAAGAACAACGAAAAAGCAGATTCAAAATTTCAAAAGAATATTAGAAAATCACCAAGTTAATGTTACGATAAGAAGAGAACAGGGTGGAGATATTGAGGCTGCATGTGGGCAACTTAGAGCGAAACATATGGATACTGAATTCAAATTGAGGTGAGGAGCTTGGAAATAGGGGTTCGTTCTGATGTGGGTAAGGTAAGAGAGATAAATGAAGACGCTGTCTTCTTAAGTGATGCTTACCCAAATGGATTAAGAATTGCTATCGTTGCTGATGGAATGGGTGGACATTTAGCAGGTGAAGTAGCAAGTCAAACAGCAATTGACACAATTATGGAACAATTACATCATAAGTTAAGTGAAAATAATTCTATTGAATCACTAGAAAATGCTCTCAAATTAGGAATCATGGAGTCTAATTCTAAAATATTTCAACAGTCTAAAGAGGACATCCAATATCGAGGAATGGGAACAACGGTGGTTACTGCCATTATTGATAGTGATTGGATTATTCTTGGTCACATTGGAGATAGTAGGGCTTATTTAGTTAATCCAACAAAAATAGTTCAATTAACAAAGGATCATTCTTTAGTGAATGAACTACTAAGAAATGGTCAAATCACAGAGGAAGAAGCAGAAAATCATCCTCAGAAAAATATATTAACTAGGGCTTTAGGAACGGATGAAATCGTAAAAATAGATCACTCTGTTATTCATTGGGAAAAAGATGATACCTTAATCCTTTGTAGTGATGGTTTAACAAATCGGGTTAATGATCAAATGATATTAGATTACGTAAATAACGATGATTTCTCAGCGCAAGAGGTAGCAGATCAACTTGTTAATCTAGCTAATCAAGCTGGTGGGGAAGACAATATTTCCGTCATCATTATTCGTCATGATTAAAGAACTTAGGGGAAAGAAAAGAGGTGATCTAATTGATAGGCACCGTTATTGGGAATACATATAAGTTGTTACGTAAAATTGGTGGCGGAGGAATGGCAGACGTATATAAAGCAGTAAATGAAAATACGGGCCAAGAAGTTGCTGTTAAAATTTTACATCAGCAATATGTACATGAAGAGGATTTTGTAAAACGCTTTAAAAGAGAAGCAGATTCGGTATCCAGTCTCTCTCATAAAAATATAGTTGAAATTTATGATGTTGGTGAAGAAGAAAATCTATACTATATCGTGATGGAATATATAAATGGCTTAACTTTAAAACAGCTAATTCAAAGAGAAGGTGCACTTACAGTTGAAGAAGCAATCAGAATTGGCAAACAAATTTTATCCGCGTTAGATCATGCCCATCAACATCATATTGTTCATCGAGACATTAAACCACACAATATCTTAATTGGTCTAAATGGTCAAGTGAAGGTTACGGATTTTGGAATAGCAAGAGCAATTTCTCAGGCTACGATTACTCATACTGGGTCTGTTTTGGGTTCGGTACACTATCTATCTCCAGAGCAAGCCAGAGGTGGATGGACTGATGAAAAAACTGACTTGTACTCTTTTGGCGTTGTTTTATATGAAATGTTAACAGGAACGCTTCCTTTTTCAGGTGATAGTCCAATTACAGTGGCACTAAAGCATTTACAAGATAAATTTGTTTATCCTAGGGATATTAACCAGCAAATTCCTCAGAGTATTGAAAATGTAGTCCTGAAAGCTTTAGTGAAAGATCCAAACAAAAGATATGCAAGTGCTAGTCAAATATTAAATGATTTGAGTACATCATTAGATCCAAATAGAATCAATGAACCAAGATTTATTTTAGAGAATGAAGAGTTTGAGGATGATGAACCAACGATGATTATGGCTCCTCTTTTTCAAAGTGAAAATGAAAAAGAAGCCTCTTATATCACTCAATCAAGAAAAACGAAACAAACCAATATCATATATAAAAAATATGGGTTAATACTATTTGTGGTTCTTCTCATTTTTTTATTAGGATTCGCAGGATATCAGTACCTTGAAAAAAAACTAACGATTCCTGAGGTGGATACACCGAATTTGGTGGGAAAACATATTGATGATGCCGTAAAGGAATTAAACAAACTTCAGTTAAATTATGAGATTACCAAAAAACATGATCAAACTATAGCAGAAGGATTCATTATTCAACAATTTCCGGAAAGTGATAAGATTAAAACAAATCAAACCATGTCTATCGTGGTTAGCCTAGGAAAAGAACAAATCGAAATGCCTGAACTGCTGCATTATTCAGAAGGACAAGCTAAAGTGATGCTACAGCAATTAGGATTTACGCAAATCGAAACGATGGAGTCATATCATGATGAACCTGTTGGTAATGTGTTTAATCAAGAGCCAGAAAGTAAAAAAAAGGTGATTCCAGATGAAACGAGAGTAATTCTTTTTGTTAGTAAAGGCAAAGAATCTATAAGTATGCCAGATTTAATGGGTTTAAATTTACAGCAGGTTGATGCAATACTAAAAAGAAATGATTTAAAATTAGGTAAGGTAGTAGAGAGCTACAGCTTTGATAAAGAAAAAGGGAAAGTGTTTGATCAGCATCCATTTGATCCAGGATTTCCTGTGAAGCCGGGGGATGAAGTAAGCATTTGGATTAGTTTAGGGCCAGATCCAGAAACGAAAAAGAAAACGTGGGATATTCCGGTTTGGCCAGATGAAAATCAAGACACAGCAGAGATTGAAATTATTTTAAAGGATGCAAGAGAACAAGAAATCATTTGGAAAAAGGAAACTATTTCTGATTTTGTTATTTATCAAGTCGAATTATTATTAACTCCTTCACACCCTAACGGTCAAATTATCGTGAAGAAAAATAATGAAGTTTTTCAAGTACAGGATGTTTCATATTAACACTTTAAAAACTGATTTGGAGGGAAGATATGCCTAGAGGGCAAATCATTCGTACGCTTAGTAACTTTTATTATGTTAGAGATGAAGAAAACAATATTTGGGAATGTAAAGCTAGAGGTTTATTTAAGATGCAAAAAATTACGCCACTAGTTGGAGACTATGTTTATTTTGATTCAGTGAATCAGGAAGGTCAAAAGACAGGGTATATCGTTGAAATAGAACCTCGTAGAAATGAGCTTTTTAGACCACAAATTGCGAATGTTGATCAAGCAGTCTTAGTTTTTTCAATGAAATCGCCTGATTTTAGTACTATACTACTTGATAAATTTTTAGTGCATGTGGAAAAAGCGAATATAAATCCAATTATTTGTTTAACGAAAATTGATTTATTAGAAGACGAAAATCAATTAGAAAGTTTACTTAAGCCTTATTTATCCACTGGATATCTCATTATTAGAACTAGTTCAAAAAATAATATTGGACTTGAGGAGCTTAAATCTAGATTAAAGGATAAAATTACAGTGTTTGCTGGTCAATCCGGAGTTGGCAAGTCATCTCTATTAAATGCGCTCATACCTGCATTAGAACTAGAAACAAATGAAATTAGTAAGAAGCTTGGCAGAGGAAAACATACTACTCGGTTTGTTCAATTCTTATCCTTGCCTAATGGAGGAATGGTTGCGGACACCCCTGGATTTAGTCAATTGGATTTTGTTGGTATTTCAGCTGAAGAATTGGATGACTATTTTGTGGAATTTCAATCCTATAGTGAAGTCTGTAAATATCGTGGGTGTCTTCATCAGAATGAACCTGGATGTGCAGTAAAACTTGCAGTTGAAAAAAATGAAATAGATAATGGCAGATATGAGCATTATTTGCAGTTTTTAAATACTATAAAAGAGGCAGAGGCAAGAAAATGGAGGTAATAAATTTGATTAAAATCGCACCCTCAATTTTATCCGCTGATTTTTCAAAATTAGCAGAGGAAATTCAAACGGTTGAAACAGCTGGAGCAGATTTACTGCATGTGGATGTAATGGATGGCCATTTTGTCCCTAATATTACTATTGGACCACTAGTTGTTGAGGCGATAAAACCGAAAACAAATCTACCACTAGATGTTCATTTAATGATAGCTAACCCTGATCAATATATTGAAAGCTTTATAAAGGCTGGAGCAGATATTATTTCAGTTCATGCAGAGGCAACAGTTCATTTACATCGGACTATTCATTTAATTAAAAGCTTAGGAGCAAAAGCTTCAATAGCCCTTAATCCAGCAACTCCAATCCATGGATTAGAGTATATTTTAGAGGACCTCGACATGGTGTTATTAATGACGGTTAATCCAGGCTTTGGGGGTCAAAGCTTCATTCCTGGTGTTCTACCAAAAATTAAACAGCTACGTGAACTAATTGAAAAGAAAAATTTATTGATTGATATTCAAGTAGATGGTGGAGTAAACGATAGGACTGTGAAAGAAGTAATTGAAGCTGGAGCAAATGTTTTAGTAGCCGGATCTTATGTTTTTAATCATCAAGATAGAAAGCAAGCCATCGCTAGTTTGCGATAGAAATAGGAAAAAGGATTAGAATTTTTTCTAATCCTTTTTATTTTTATCAATTGTCGCAGGTTTAGGCACTAAATCAAAAATTTTACCAGATTCAAAAGTAGTAATTAATTGCTCTAACCATAGATAATAATCTTTTGCCTTTGCAAGCTTGTCCATGTCCATTCCTGCTTGGTCTTTTATGGCTTGCTCCGTGTTTGGAGTAGATATTAATTGATTATATATTTTTTCTGCTTCAGTAATGGCACTCTGATTCATTTCAATAGCATCCCTCCACTGAGTAGAAAAATACTCAAAGAAACTTTTAAACCAATCCTCTTCTGCCTGATATAAATCCTTTCTAACACCCTTTTTCCAGACCTTTCTAACCATTTTAGTTTCCAATAGAGTACGTACTCCGGTACTCATGCTTGTCTTACTCATTCCCAAGGCTTCTCGCATTTCGTCTAAGGTTAATGGTTCATTAGAAAAATAAAGAGTGCCGTATAAACGCCCAATAGAATCAGTAATTCCGTATAAATCAATATTCTCAGCGATAGATTGAATAAACTTCTCTCTCGCAATTTCTAGTTTTTGTTCATTGCTTAACTGTTGATAATTGGATTCAAAACTCAAGGCTGCTCTCTCCCTGTTAACAAAATCCTATATTTATTTAGTATGTTCCATATATTTCTATATATACAAATGACCATTTCATTTTAAAGTTTTACAAAGCATAAGTAAAGATGATTCTGCTCTGTGCCTATATTTTAATCTAACCATTCTTTCACTAAAAGTAAAGGAACGATATTAGGAGAATTTTGGAGTATATTCAAGTTATATTATGAATACTGTATGTAATGTACGTACAGTTTTTTCTGTACGAAAATACGAGAGAATTTGACCTCTCTACCATTTTGAACAAAAAGTGAAATAACCTTAAAATTAAAAGGTATTCAAATTGGATTTTTTCGAGGTGAAATGTAATGAACGATCAGACTATAAAAATAAAAGTTAAATCACTAACAAAAATCTTTGGAAAGCAGCCGAAGAGAGCTTTACAACTTTTAGAGGATGGATTACCTAAAAATGAGATTTTTGAGAAGACAGGAATGACTATTGGAGTTAATAATGTCAGCTTTGAGGTATATAGTGGAGAAATTTTTGTGATTATGGGTTTATCTGGTAGTGGTAAATCTACGTTAGTTCGAATGTTAAATCGCTTGATAGAGCCTACAAGTGGACAGGTTCTTATAGATGGAGAAGATATTGTTCAAATGAATAAGGAACAATTGATTAATGTGCGAAGGAAAAAGTTAAGCATGGTATTTCAACATTTTGCACTGTTTCCTCACCGAACGATTTTAGAAAATACGGAATATGGCTTAGAAATTCAAGGTACTGATAAAGAAAAAAGAATAGAAAAAGCACTTGAATCTTTAAAATTAGTTGGTCTAGAAGGATATGAACAGTCTTATCCAGACGAATTAAGTGGAGGAATGAAGCAAAGAGTTGGATTAGCACGAGCATTAGCCAACGATCCGGATATTTTATTAATGGATGAGGCATTTAGTGCACTTGATCCACTGATTCGAAAGGATATGCAGGATGAATTACTAGAACTGCAATCAAAAATGGAGAAAACCATTGTTTTCATTACGCATGACTTAGATGAGGCATTACGGATTGGTGATCGAATCGCATTAATGAAGGATGGGAATGTAGTGCAAATCGGGACACCGGAGGAAATTCTGAGGGAACCAGCAAATGAGTATGTAGAACGATTTGTTGAAGATGTGGATTTGTCGAAGGTATTAACTGCATCAAATGTAATGCTGCGGGCGGAAACTATGGGAATCGATAAAGGCCCAAGGGTTGCACTTCAATTAATGAAGGAACGTGGAATTTCAAATATCTATATTGTAAACAAAAAACAAGAGTTATTAGGTGCTATAACAGCTCAGCAAGCCTTGGAAGCTATGAATACAGGAAAATCCACAGAAGAGATTTTAATTAAGGATCTTGTAACGGTTGCGCCAGATACATTATTGATGGATTTAATTGAAAAAGTGGCAGAAGCAACAATCCCCGTGTCTGTGGTGGATGAAAATCATCGTTTAAAGGGAATTATTATTCGAGGTGCAATTTTAGGAGCACTATCTGGAGCAAACAAAGCAACAAATTAGGAGAATGGAGTGGCATAAATGGAAAGTATCCCAAAAATCCCATTAGGGAATTGGATTGAATTTATTTTAGATTTTCTTATGGATAATCTATCTGGTGTTTTTGACGCGATTAGCGAGGGGATAGAAAGCTTTGTGGAATTTTTCGTAACAATTTTTTCGTTTATTCCTTCTGTAATTTTAATTGCAATTATTGGCTTTATTGCTTGGAAAACTACCAAATGGACGATTGGTCTTTTTTCCATTGGTGGAATGCTATTAATTTTAAATTTGGGATTTTGGCAAGCTACCCTAGAAACCATTGCTTTAGTAATTACTGCTGTTTTTATTTCAATTGTTATTGGATTACCAATAGGGATTATAGCGGCCAAAAAAGACTCGGTGGCTAATGTTGTTACACCAGTGTTGGATTTCATGCAAACCATGCCTGCCTTTGTATATTTAATACCGGCAATTTTCTTTTTTGGAACAGGCTACACATCTGGTATATTTGCTTCAATTATTTTTGCAATGCCACCTGCCATTCGTTTAACAAACCTTGGCATTAGACAAGTACCAACCGATTTAGTAGAGGCAGCAGATGCTTTTGGTTCTACCTCTTATCAAAAAATGTTTAAGGTGCAACTTCCATTAGCAATGCCTACCATTATGGCAGGAATTAATCAAACAATTATGCTTTCCTTGTCCATGGTAGTAATTGCTTCGATGATTGGTGCACCGGGACTGGGAGCAGAGGTATATCGTGCAGTTGGTCAATTAAAAATAGGTGCTGGATTTGAAGCAGGACTAGCCATTGTCGTTATCGCAATTATCCTTGATCGCGTTTCACAAAACATTAGAAAAGCATAGCTTTTTCTAACAATAAATAAAAAAATATGAGGGGGAAAAACAAATGTTTAAGAAAAGTAGTTTATTATTACTTGCAGCTATCCTAGTGTTTTCATTAACATTAGCTGGATGTGGTAATAAGGAAGAGACTAGTGGTGAAGTAAAAACAGTAGGTGAACAAGTGAAATATGAGATTGTGGGTATTGATCCAGGAGCTGGATTAATGAAGCTAACTAAGCAAGCAATGGAAGATTACGATTTAGCAGATTGGAAGCTACTTGAAAGCTCTGGAGCAGCAATGACTGCCTCTTTAAAGAAGGCATATGATAAGAAGGAGCCAATCATTGTAACAAGTTGGACACCACACTGGATGTTCTCAAGCTTTGATTTAAAATATCTAGAGGATCCAAAGGGGACTTATGGAGACGCTGAATTTATCCATACGCTTGTTCGACATGGCTTAAAAGAGGATATGCCAAATGCGTATCAGGTATTAGATCAATTTAATTGGGAGCCTAATGATATGGCAGATGTAATGGTATTAATCGAAGGTGGTACTGATCCAAAGGATGCAGCTGCGCAGTGGGTAGAAGAAAATGCCGAAAAAGTTTCTACATGGACTGAAGGAGTAGAAACAGCAAATGGAGAAGAAATCACCCTAATTTACGTAGCATGGGATTCAGAAATAGCAAGCACCAATGTAATTGGAAAAGTACTTGAGGATTTAGGATTTAAAGTGAAGCTTCAACAGGTAGAACCAGGACCGATGTGGGCAGGAATAGCATCTGGAAGTGCAGATGCAACAGTAGCAGCTTGGTTACCAAGTACACATGCAGATTACTATGCTGAATTTGAAGGTCAATTTGAGGATTTAGGTCCAAATCTAGAAGGGACAAAGTTAGGCTTAGTAGTACCGACATATATGGATATTGATTCTATTGAAGATTTAAAATAAGATAAGAGTGAAAAGGTCCCAATGAAATGTTGGGGCTTTTCTAATGTATACGGAAATCAGCTATAATAAGAAAATAAGAACATCAGTGAAAAGAGATTGGTATTTGAAGGAGAAAAATCGATGGATGACAAAAAAGCACGTGTTGAAAGGGTGTATATTTTTACGGGGGGAAATTTAAATTCAGTAGATTTAGCTGAGATAATTTTTAATGAGTCTGATCGCTTGATTGGTTTAGATAAAGGGGCGGAGTGGTTAATCTTAAATAATAAAATACCTCATTATATTCTAGGAGATTTTGATTCTGCAAGAGATGATTTCTTGATAAAGGCAAAAGCTCAATTTGGGGATAGATTGGTTATATTTCCACCTGAGAAGGATGAAACTGATACAGAGCTTGGTTTGCGATATGCAATTTCCCTTGAGCCACAAGAAATTATTATCTATGGTGGAACAGGAACAAGACTTGATCATGTACTTGCAAATATACATCTTTTACTTCAGGCAGCAGAAAAAAATATTCGCTGTTCTATTGTTGATCAGCATAATAAAATACAGCTACTTTTAGCTAAGCAAAAAATAACTATCAAAAAAAACAAATTTGATTACGTGTCTCTTGTTCCTTTTAGTGATAAAGTCACAGGTATAAATATTGACGGATTCAAATATCCGATTATAAATGGAAGTATGGAAAAGGGAGTTCCATATGGTATTAGTAACGAATTAAAAGACGAATTAGGAATCATATCAATTGAGACAGGAATTTTATTAATAATGGAGAGTAGGGATTAAGTAGCTATTTATAAAATTAGTTGTTTTTTTATGAACATTTTTAATGGGCGGATGAATATACTAAAAATAGGAATTCATATAGTCATCGATGATTTCATGAATTTTAGTAAATTGTATTAAGGAGGGGTTGTTGGTGAGGTTCTATACCGTTAAACTTCCCAGGTTTTTAGGTGGATTTGTAAGATCAGTATTAAATACGTTTCAGAAAAACAAATAAACAAAAAGGCTTCACTAACTCTTATTATTTGAGTGAAATGAAGCCTTTTTACTTTAGATTAAATATCTTAATTAATCATACAAGTATATAATTATATGTAAAGCTGAACATTATACACGTTCAACTTTACCAGATCTTAATGCTTTTGCACTTACGTAAACACGCTTTGGTTTACCATCCACTAAGATACGAACCTTTTGCACATTAACACCCCAAGAGCGTCTTGATTTACGGTTAGAGTGACTTACATTATTACCTGACATTGCTTTTTTTCCTGTCACATAGCATTTGCGGGACATTCTTTCACCCCCTTAATATAGTTGCAAAATTTAAGCTTCAATCAAATAAGAAAGTATAGGAAAGGACAAACCTTCTTATTTTTTAATAAGAACATTAATCAATTAAATAAAATAAAAAGATACAAATACTTGAATATCTTAGCATAGGATTTGTTTTTTTTCAAGCAAAGTTTAAAAAGAACATTTGTAAAAGGGATATAAAACTTTTAATATGGGATTAATTATAGTAAAATATAATTTAGCCCAAAGTATATAAAAGGGGGTTCTAAAATTGACCATTGAATTAACGAATCAATTAGGAAAAATAACGGTTTCTAATGATGTTGTTGCAACAATCGCTGGAATTTCCGCCATGGAAGTTTTTGGACTTGTTGGTATGGCATCAAGAAAGCAACTTAAAGATGGTATTGCTGAGTTGCTAGGAAGAGAAAATTTAAGCAGAGGCATTGAAGTACGTACGGAAAACGAGGAAGTTGTTATTGATATGTACATCATTGTTAGTTATGGGACAAAAATTTCTGAGGTTGCCCATAATGTTCAGCAAAAAGTAATTTATACCTTGGAAAATAATATGGGTGTTAAAGTTTCTCATGTAAATGTTATAGTTCAAGGAGTTCGTGTAACTCAGGTGTAAACCGTGTAAGGAGGATTTTTTGTGAATAACCATATAATAGATGGTAAATTATTTACTCAAATGGTATTAGCTGGTGCTCAAAATTTAACGAATCATGTAAAGATAGTTGATGCATTAAATGTATTTCCTGTGCCTGATGGTGATACAGGAACAAACATGAATCTATCTTTTACATCTGGGGTTAATGAGCTAAAGAAACAAAATACTGACCATGTTGGAAATGCGGCTCAAGCATTAGCAAAGGGCTTATTAATGGGCGCAAGAGGAAATTCAGGAGTTATTTTATCCCAATTGTTCAGAGGCTTTTCAAAGTATGTTGCTCAATTTGAGCAAATTGACAGTAAGCAATTTGCTGAAGCTTTAAAGCAAGGGGTGGATACTGCTTATAAGGCAGTAATGAAGCCTGTTGAAGGTACTATTTTAACCGTTTCAAGAGAAGCAGCTCATGAGGCGATTAAAGTTGCTCGAAGAGAAACAGATATTAATATTGTCATGGAAAAAACGCTTCAAAAAGCTAGAGAATCTTTAGCAAAAACTCCAGAGCTACTTCCTGTTTTAAAGGAAGTTGGTGTCGTTGATGCTGGTGGCCAAGGATTAGTTTATGTCTATGAAGGATTTATAAAGGTACTTAAGGGTGAAGAAGTTAGTTTTGATACTCCTGTCAATGAAAGTGAAAAAGTATCATTCTCTGAAATGGCTCACCATCATTTACCTGTCCAAGCAAAATTATCAACTGAAGAGATTGAATTTGGTTATTGTACAGAATTTATTATTGGATTAGAAGATGAAATTGTGAAGAATGATTCCTTTAAGGAACCAGATTTTAGAGAAAAAATTTCAAAATTTGGGGATTCCTTATTAGTAGTTGCAGATGATGAAATTGTTAAGGTACATATTCATGCTGAGCATCCTGGAGAAGTTTTAAATTTTGCTATGAACTATGGAAGCCTGCATAAGATTAAAATTGACAACATGAGAGAACAACATAGTCATATCTTATTAGGTGAAGGAAACTATCATGGAGCCGATAATCAGGTTGCTAACGTAAATACTGAAAAGGACTTATCTTCTAGTGTGGAAGAAAAAGAATTACAACCATACGGAATAATTGCTGTTGCAATGGGTGATGGCCTTGTAGAAATCTTTAAGAGTCTTGGTGTAGATGTAGTGATTACTGGCGGACAAACCATGAATCCTAGTACAGAGGATATTGTAAAGGCAATGGAAGAGATTTATGCAGAGGAATATATTATCCTACCGAACAATAGCAACATTATTCTTGCTGCTGAGCAAGCTCAGGAATTAGTAGATCAACCAGTTGCTGTTGTACCAACGAAAACAATTCCACAGGGAATGGCTGCATTATTAGCATTTAATCCAGCGGACAGCTTAGAAGAAAATAAGGAATCAATGATTGAAGCCTTAAAGCAAGTAAAAACAGGACAGGTCACATATGCAGTACGTGATTCCAAATATGATGGATTAGAAATTAAAGAAGGGAATTACTTAGGAATTGCAGAAGGTAAAATTGTTGCTACTGCGGAAGATTTAATGGATACTACTTCTGAATTATTAAATCAAATGATTAAGGATGAAGAAGTTTTAACCATTATTTATGGTTCTGATGTATCCAAAGAGCAAGTGGCAGAATTAGAAGCAATAATTAGTGAGCAATTCCCTGATTTAGAAACAGAAATTCATTATGGTGGACAGCCACTGTATTACTTTATTTTCTCTATTGAATAAAAAATTGAGGTGAGGAATTTGGCTAAGGTATTTGTAGTAACGGATAGTACCGCTGATATTCCAAAGGAGCTTCAGCTAAACCTTGGAATTACAGTTGTACCTTTAAAGGTACACATTCAAGATGAGACTTATCTAGATGGAGAAACAATAACTCCATTAGAATTTTATCAGAAATTAGAAAAAGTAGATCATCTACCTACTACGTCTCAGCCATCACCGTTAGATTTCGTTCAAACATACAAAAAGTTGGCAATTGACAAAGATGACAAAATAATTTCTATTCATTTGTCTTCTGCTTTAAGTGGAACCGTTCAATCTGCTTTATTAGCAAAGGAAATGGTAAAAGAAGAAGGTATTGAAGTTAGTGTATTCGATACTAAAAAAGCCTCATATTCAATAGGGATCATTGTTGTTGGGATTGCAGAAGCAATCAAACAGGGTAAAACTTTTGATGAACTTATCTCTATTACTAATGATTTAATTAATAAAACCCAAGTTTATTTTATGGTAGACACTTTAACCTATTTGCAAAAAGGTGGCAGGATTGGTAAAGCTGCTTCATTATTCGGTTCTTTACTTAATATTAAGCCTATCTTAACCTTAAATGAAAATGGTGAAGTGTACCCTGTTGATAAAATAAGAGGAACAAATAAGGCGTTACAAAAAGTCATTCAGTTATTTGAACAATTTGCTGGTGATACTCCGGTTCGTTTAGGTATTTCTCATGCCGTTAATGAATCTCAATCATTAAAATTAGCTGAAATGTTAAAAGAAAAGTTGAATGTAAAGGACTTTGTTTTAACAGAGATTGGCCCTGTAATAGGAACGCATGTCGGCCCGGGGACAATAGCTGTTATGGTTACTAAAGAATAATTGGATTAACATTTCTAAACATATGAAGGTCTACTCATTTTGTGGGTGGACCTTTTATATTTTCTATCTTGCTAAACAATTATAAATCTGAGAAAATCGTTGATGAAAGCGTTTTAAAATGAATATGTTCTTATGGAGGGCACAACCTAATGAAATACAACTCAGTTTTTGATATTATTGGCCCAGTGATGATTGGTCCATCAAGCTCTCATACCGCTGGAGCAGCAAGAATAGGAAGGGCAGCAAGAAGTATCTTTGGAAGACAACCAAAGAAAGCGATAATAACTTTATATGGCTCATTTGCAAAAACCTATAAAGGGCATGGTACAGATATTGCCTTAATTGGTGGGTTATTAGGCTTTGATACCTTCGATAATCGAATTGTTGATTCGATTGTAATCGCAAAGGATCTCGGCTTTGATGTGCAATTTGTTATCAGTGAAGAGGAAGCAGAGCATCCAAATACTGCTAGAGTTAATATAAAAGATGAAAATGGAGCTTTGGAGATTGTGGGAATTTCTATTGGCGGAGGTAAAGCTGAAATTGTTGAAATTAATGGCTTTAAATTAAAGATTTCTGGTCTTTCCCCTTCCCTAATCGTTCTTCATGAAGACCGATTTGGTGTTATCGCTTCAGTTTCAAATGTATTGAGTAAGTTTGAAATAAATATTGCCTATATGGAAGTTGCTAGAAAAGAAAAAGGCTCACTTGCACTAATGGTATTGGAAACAGATCAGCCAATCGATTGGCATGTTATTGAAGAGATTGAAGGGCTTAATTATGTAAAACGTGTAGCGCTTCTAAAAACGAGCTAATGGAGGAACGATTAAATGAAATTTAAAACCATCGAGGAATTAGTAACATTAGCTGAAACCAGCAATAAGAAGATTTCAGAAATTATGATAGAAAATGAAGTCGAGGTTCAGGAACGAACTAGAGAAGATATTTATGAGCAAATGAGAAATAGTTTAAATGTAATGAAGGAAGCAATAGAAAAAGGATTAACAGAAGAAGTGAAATCAAGAAGTGGTTTAAGTGGTGGGGATGGAAAAAGATTAGCGAACTATTTAGAGAAAGGTAAAATTCTGTCTGGAGAAACCATTCTTGAAGCGGTAAGTAAAGCAGTTGCTACCTCAGAGGTAAATGCCTCAATGGGAACGATTGTAGCAACACCAACCGCTGGTTCTGTTGGCATCTTACCAGGTGCTATCTTTGCAACTGCTAAAAAATTGAACTCTTCTGAAGAAGATATGATTGATGCATTATTTACTGCAGGAGCGATTGGAATCGTGATTGCTAATAATGCCTTTATTTCTGGAGCGGCTGGAGGATGTCAAGCAGAGGTGGGTTCAGCAACAGCGATGGCAGCTGCGGCTGTCGTTGAAATGGCTGGGGGCACACCAAGAGAATCTGCTCATGCTCTAGCTATCGCCTTAAAAAATATGCTTGGACTGACCTGTGATCCTGTAGCTGGTCTTGTGGAGGTTCCATGTGTAAAAAGAAATGCTATGGGAGCTGCAAATGCAATGGTGGCAGCTGATATGGCACTAGCAGGAATTATTAGTGTAATCCCAGCAGATGAAGTTATTGAAACGATGTATCAAATTGGATGTGCTTTACCAATGCCTTTAAAAGAAACTTCATTGGGTGGATTGGCAATCACGCCAACCGCTAAAAAACTTGAACAACAAATATTTGGTTGTGCAATCAACCCAATTATTCAGGATATAAAATGAGTTTTCAACCTTTAGAGCAAGAAATCATTAATATTAAAGGAATTGGTAAGCAAAAGGCAGAAGAATTGAAGGAAATGGGAATCAGCTCGGTTCGTGATTTGTTTTTTCATTTTCCCACACGTTATGAGGATTATCAAATTAAGGATTTAAGGGATGTAAATCATGGTGATAAAGTAACTGTAGAAGGAACTATCTATAGTGAACCATTATTTAAACGGCTCCCGAATAAGAAAAATATATTATCGGTAAAAGTGGTAGTAGACTCTTTTTTAGTAACTGCCACTTGGTTTAATCGACCTTTTCTTAAAAATCAACTTCAAATTGGTAGACCTATTTTATTGTCAGGGAAGTGGGACCGAGCAAGGCTTCAGATTACTGTCAGTACACAGGAATTTTTGGACTTGGCCCAAACTTCAAAAAAAGGTCATTTGCTCCCTGTTTATTCCCTACCTTCTGGTTTTCATCAAAATATGTATAGAAAGTATTTGATTCAGGGGATACAGCAGTTTTATCAAGGTATTGATGATTATCTACCTAAACAGGTAATTGAAAAATACAAGCTTTTTAATTTGCGTGAGGCGATTAAAGGGATCCATTTTCCAAAGGATAGCCAAGAAGGGCAACAAGCAAGAAGAAGATTGATTTATGATGAACTTTTGTTATATCAGCTTCGTTTGCACTATCTGAAAAAAAGCTATCGTCAATCCTTTAAGGGTATCGAAAGAAAGCTTGATCAGAATAGGATTGATCAATTTATAGATCAGCTACCCTATGATTTAACCTCTGCACAAGTAAGAGTGGTTAACG
This sequence comes from Caryophanales bacterium UBA6259, assembly GCA_002441135.1. Classification (GTDB taxonomy): domain Bacteria; phylum Bacillota; class Bacilli; order Tepidibacillales; family Tepidibacillaceae; genus UBA6259. The sequence continues at coordinate 21,933 of DJVJ01000018.1, forward strand.
AAGTTTTATCCGATATGTCCAATAATTTAGCAATGAACCGTTTATTACAAGGGGATGTGGGTACTGGGAAGACCGTTATAGCCGCTATAGCCCTGTATGCAAATTACCTTTCTGGGTATCAAGGGGCATTAATGGTGCCAACTGAAATATTGGCAGAACAGCACTTTGTGTCCTTCAAAGAACAATTTAAAAAGCTAGATATAGAGGTAGGGGTATTAACAGGTAAATTGACGGAAAAAGAGAAAAATAGTATCAATGGTCAGTTGCAGATGGGATTAATCGATATTGTAATTGGAACACATGCATTGATTCAAGAAGGGGTTTACTTTAAACAGCTGGGACTTGTTATAACAGATGAGCAGCATCGTTTTGGTGTGGAGCAAAGAGCAGTATTAAGAAAAAAGGGGAATGAACAAACTCCAGACGTATTATATATGACAGCAACCCCAATTCCTAGAACATTAGCGATTACAGCTTTTGGGGATATGGATGTTTCTACATTAGATGAATATCCAGCAGGGAGAAAAAAAATTATAACCCAGTGGGTCAAGCCTACACAAATGGAAAGGGTATTAGAGTTTGTAGAACGAGAAATCCGTAATGGAAGGCAAGCTTATGTTATTGCTCCTTTAATAGAGGAATCTGAAAAATTAGATGTTCAAAACGCAATTGACATTCATGCTAATCTCTCGGCTTATTTTAAAGATTATCAAGTCGGACTTCTTCATGGCAGAATGAGGCCAAAGGAGAAAGAAGAGGTAATGCTTCAGTTTTTAAATAATCACTTGCATATTTTAGTATCCACTACTGTTATTGAAGTAGGTGTAAATGTTCCAAATGCTTCTGTAATGATTATTAATGATGCAGAACGCTTTGGACTTGCTCAGCTACATCAATTAAGAGGTAGGGTTGGTAGAGGTGAATATCAATCCTATTGTATTTTAATCGCAGATCCTAAATCAGAAACAGGAAAAGAACGAATGAGAATAATGGAACAAACAAATGATGGCTTTGAAATTGCGAGAAGAGATTTAGAAATAAGAGGGCCTGGTGATTTTTTTGGTGTAAAGCAAAGTGGGCTTCCAGATTTTAAACTGGCGGACTTAATAGAAAATTACCGAACCTTAGAGGTTGCAAGAAATGATGCGAATCGTTTAATTTTTGGTAATGAATTTTGGTCTGATCCGGAATGGGAAGGACTAAGAAAAGAGTTGGAGCGGGCTGGAGCTTTTCAAGCGGAGATATTAGATACGTGAATTTATTGTAAAAAAAAATCCCACAGGGCAAGCCCCTGTGGGGTTAATGCATTTATCTGCATTAACGAGTAATGGGAGAGGAGAAACCGGAGGAAGAGCTTATGGGGAAACGTAAGTCTTCTCCGCGGTTGTCTGCAATACTATGTATTGCTATCTATATTCATTTCCATAATTAGAAAATTATATACTCAAAATATGTTCTTTTTCTAAAAACTTTGTTAAAATAAAATATGCAAAATAAAATTGAAAATTATGATATTTTAAATAATTAAACCAATTTACCTTTCTGCTTATTTTATGCTAGGATAGATATGCAACTAGGAAGGTGATAATAATGAGAGTAGTCGCAGGAAGTGCGAGGGGGAAATCCTTAAAGGCAGTACCTGGTATGAAAACAAGACCAACAACGGATAAGGTAAAGGAATCTATTTTTAATATCATTGGTCCTTATTTTACTGGAGGAACCGTGTTAGATTTGTTTGCTGGAACTGGGTCACTAGGAATAGAGGCTTTGAGTCGTGGGATGACCAAAGCAATTTTTGTAGATCAGGACAAACTAAGTATTGAAATCATTCACAAAAATTTGGAAAACACCAAACTACAACAGTTTGCTGAAGTGTATAAGAACGATTATGAACGTGCACTTAAAGCATTAGTGAAAAGAGAATTGAGCTTTGATCTAATCTTTCTTGATCCTCCTTACCGTTTAAAAGTATTGAATAAAATTATACAATATATTCGTGATAATCATTTAATTACAGAGCAAGGGATTATTGTAACGGAGCACGACGCAAAATATGATTTTACTCATCTTTTGGAGGGATTTGCAATCCAAAAACAGGTGACATATGGGGATACTGGAATCACGATCCTACAAATAGAGAAGAATGTAGTAATGGAGGTTTAATATGATACATGCCGTTTATCCAGGAAGCTTTGATCCTATAACCTTTGGGCACCTTGATATTATTCATCGTGGAACAAATGTATTTGATAAGGTTACAGTGGCTGTTTTAACAAACCCAAATAAGCATCCACTTTTTACTGTCGAAGAGAGACTACAGATGATTAGAGAGGTAACTAAAGAGCTTCCGAATGTAGAGGTCGATTCCTTTAATGGTTTATTAATTGATTATTTGCATCAAAAACAGGCAAACACGATTATTAAGGGATTAAGAGCGGTTTCTGATTTTGAGTATGAATTACAAATGGCGTCTATTAATCGGAAATTAGCGCCAGATATCGAAACCTTCTTTATGATGACAAACAATAAATATTCCTTTTTAAGCTCTAGTATTGTAAAAGAAGTAGCAAGACATAATGGACAAGTGGTTGGTTTGGTACCGCCTTTAGTAGAAGAAGCGCTAAGAATAAAATTTAAAAAATAAACACCTACAATGTAGGTGTTTTTTATTTCCTATATTACGGATTAATAAGAATAATATTTTTTCTTCAGGACATATATTACAAATGAAAAGATGGAGAGTATGAAGGTTACCCAAAGAAAATGCTGACCTAAATAGATAAAACTAGAGGAATAGGAAATAATGGACGTATTAGCTGGTACATTGGTCATAAATGTTGGAAGACTCTCTACCGTTTTAGAATTAACAAATGGCTGCCAAGCGTATAAGGCGATTAAGAATGCTATCATAGAATGAATAATTCGAGCAAATAAAAAAGGGCTAAACCGAATATCTGTTTTTTGTAAGATTGCTGCAATTTGAGCTTGAACAGAGATTCCTCCCCATGCGGATATTGCACTTACTACTGCAAGCTTATAAACAATAGGAATATTTCCGACAGTTTCACTGACTGCCTTAGCTCCATTAGTTACCTCAAATAGTCCAAATACGAGTGATCCGCCTAATTCTTTAGAAATACCAATTAAATTTAGTACAGCACCAAAAATATTTGCTAAAATGATATTAAAATTAGCTTCTGATATTAAGGCTAATACAACGGAAAAAAACATAATAAATCCACCAATCATCGATAAGGTATACATCGATGACATCACTGCATCTCCTAAGATTTTTCCGAGTTTTCTATTATCGCTAATTTTAGCGTTATACATTGCTTTAAATGCTCTAATTATAATATTACCATTTTCTTTTTGAGCAATTTTTTTAAATTCAGACTCTCGTTTTCTTTCGTGAAAACTCATAATAAATCCTACAATAATACTAGAAAGATAGTGAACAATCGCTAAAAATGCGCCTAATTTTACATTGTGAAAAAAACCAACTGCAATTGCACCAAATAAAAATAATGGGTCAGACGTACTTGTAAACGATACTAAGCGTTCTCCTTCTGAACGAGTAATTAAATTTTGTTCTCTAAGCCTAGTCGTAAGTTTTGCTCCCATTGGATAACCAGAGGCAAAGCCCATTGCCATTACAAATGCACCTACTCCAGGTACATTGAAAAGAGGTCGCATTAAAGGCTCAAGCAAAACACCCATGAAATGTACAACACCAAAGGCAAGCAGGATTTCGGCAGCAATAAAAAAAGGAAGTAGAGCGGGAAAAACAATCTCCCACCAAATCCGTAATCCGCGTAATGATGCATTAAAAGCGGTATCTGGGTAAGTTACTATCGCAATAGATAATAATACCGCAATGAAGCCAAAGGAAAAAGTTGAAAAATATTGCGATATTTTTTTTGTTTTTTGCTTCATCTTCATTGGATAATCTCCTTCTTTGATCGTCTCAATATATCCTACGTGAAGATTGTCCAAAATAGACCAAATCTTGTATATCTAATTATAAATCGCATATGATGGAAGTTAAGAGAGAGGTAGAGGTGATATAAAAATATGAGGCCAAGAATAGGGGTTGCTTTAGGCTCAGGTGGAGCAAGGGGATTAGCACATATTGGAGTATTAAAAGTACTTGAGGAGCATCAAATTCCAATCGATTTTATCTCTGGTAGTAGTATGGGAAGCTTCATTGGGGCAATGTACGCAAATGGGAATGATTTATTTTTAATGGAAAAGCTTGCTAATCAGCTTAAGCGTAAGCATTGGATGGATATTTCTGTTCCTAAGCTAGGACTTGTATCAGGAGAAAAAGTAAAAGAACTGATTCGTATTTTAACTCATAACAAAAATATAGAAGATCTTAAGATTCCATTAGCAATTGTAGCAACAAATATTGAAACTGGGGAGAGAGAAGTATTTACAAAAGGGCCCATTTATAAAGCAGTTAGGGCAAGTATTTCGATACCAGGGATCTTTGTTCCAGAGGAGATTGATGGAAAGGTTTATGTGGATGGAGGAGTGCTTGACAGAGTTCCTGTTCATGCTGTTCGAAAAATGGGGGCAGACTTTATAATAGCTATTGACGTTGGAATGCAAAACGCAAGACAAATTAAAGTGAAAAATATTTTTGATGTGATTGCACAATCTATTGATATAATGGAAAGGCAGAATTTTCAACAGCAAATACTAGCGGCAGATTATGTAATTCGACCGGATGTAGGGCACATTAGCTCTATCTCATTTTCCGAAATTCAATCTATCATTGATGAAGGATATCGTGCTGCAAAAGAAAATATAGGGGTTATTGAAGAGCTAATAAAGAAATGGGGAGAAAAAAATAATGATGAATAGAAAGGGAAATGAGAATTATTATCCTAAGATAAAGAAAGCAAAATGGTTAATCATTCTTTCTCTTATAGTAATTTATGGACTTGTTTTAATTCCAGTTCCATACTATATTTCAGCACCTGGTTCCGCACTAGAATTAAGTCCGATTATTGAAGTAGAAGATGGATATGATGAACAAGGAAGCTTCATGCTAACAACTATTGCTATAGGACCTGGAAATATAGGGAGGTATATTCAGGCTTATTTTGATCCCTTTATGGAAGTAATCCCAAAAGAGCTTATTTTAAGAAAAAATGAAAAACCTGAGGAATATTCGAAACGTCAATTAGAAGTGATGAAAGAATCTCAAGATAGTGCAATAATGAATGCATATAAAAGTTTGAATTTGCCAATTGAAATAAAATATCAAGGGATACTCGTAATGGGTGTCGTTGACAATATGCCAGGGGAAAAGGTTTTTAAGGTTGGTGATTTAATTACGAAGTTAAATGATCAACCAATACATACAATTGAGGAATTATTTACCTTTTTAAATGATAAGAAACCAGGGGATAATGTGAAGATTGATTTTTTGAGAGAGAATAAAACTATGGTTGATGAGATAGAATTAGTGCTAGTTAATGAGAATCAAGAGACGAATAGTCAAAGGGTTGGTTTTGGCTTTTATCCTTTGGAAAAGAAAGAGGTTGTCGTTTCTAAGCCAGTTCATTTTCATACAGAAGATATAGGTGGACCTTCTGCTGGATTAATGTTTACTCTTGAGATAATAAACCAATTGACCCCTGAGGACATTACGAAAGGATATTTCGTAGCTGGAACAGGGGAAATAGGTTCAAATGGTGAAGTTGGTCAAATTGGTGGTGCTAAGCTAAAAGTGAAAGCAGCTGTAAAAAAGGGAGCAGAAATCTTTTTTGTACCAAAAGACATAGAAGCAGATGATGTAAATCAAAAGGAAGCATTTGAAGCAAATCAAAGCCTCGGGAATCCCTTGAAATTGGTACCAATTGCTCATATTGAAGAAGCATTAGAATATCTTAAAAATCTACCACAAAAGACGCCTATTCAAGAGCAAGCCCGACCCCTAGAAAAGGCTATTTAATGTATAGGAGTACTTAAATAGTTTGGTAAATGGGAGTTTGTTGATATTCTAGCTTTCTCTGCTTGGCTTGTGGGAATCCGATTTCATAGATATGGCTTGCTAATAGATCAAATTCAAGCATCATCGGTTTATCCTTCTTTATTTTCGTGATTAAGGGAATAGATAACTGATTTTTAATTTTACTTAAATAACTCCTGCCATTTTCGTTAAAGCCAAGGACCCTTATATAGGTTGGACCCTGGTTTAAATTAAGCTTTTCCACGTTTTCTTTGGTCAGCTGTAATAATAGATGATAAAGAAGCCGTTGTATTCTAGTTGATGTGTATCGTTTGGTTTTTATTTGTTCAACTAGGTTAGAATAACTATAAGCGGTCATAATAGACTCTTTTATTCGATGCTCCAACCCCTCGGTCATCCCATGAATTTCTTGTAATTTCTCTATAGATTGATTTAAAATCATTAATTGTAAGGGCATAAAAAAATGCTCCATACGATGAAGTCGATTTAATGATGATTGATGTTCAAGTAGCTGATGGGCGCTATCTGGCATGACCTTCTTAACGGAAAGGACATTTTCTGTTTCAAATATATTTTTACGAATAGCAGTTGCGCTTGCAAAGGAATGCTGGTGCAATTTCGAATCATGGTAATTAACAAGCTTTCTTGTAATTCCATGGCCCTTTATCGACCCTTTTATTTTTTTATTTTGCAGAAGGTATTGAAGTCCCAAGATATCATTTGGTTTTAGTACCTCAAAATCGTTTAATTCAGCTGATTGCTTTTGATATTGTGCAAGGGATAAAGCTAATGCTTTTGGGTAAGAATGACCATTTGATAGCATGTTTTCCATGTATAATTGAAATTCAGCTGGTTCATCAAGGAGCATATCGGCGATTTTATCTAGCTGGTTCACTTGATTTGTTTCACTTCCAAAAACAAAATCGGTGGCATGAAGCTGATTTAATAATGAGACTGCTCCAAATGCAAAGCTGTCAGCGGATTGTGTCGCATAAACAGTGGGGAGCTCAATTACTAGATCTACTCCATTAAGAATCGCCATTTTGGTTCGAGTCCATTTATCTACAATGGCAGCTTCACCACGTTGAAGAAATGGCCCTGACATTACAGCTATAGTAACTTCTGGCTCTATAAGCTTTTTTGCTTGTTCAAGATGATAAAGATGGCCGTTATGAAACGGATTGTATTCAACAATAATGCCAAGAATGGTCATGGAAAAAATTCCTTTCTTTAACGGTTGTAAAGATTAAATCATTGACAGAGCTTGTATAATAGGATATAATTCATTTGTTGTCTATGAGGTGACTATCATGAAGATAAAAACATGGGAATTGAAAAAAAGAAAAGATCCTCTTAAATTTCATTATACAGAAGATCTAAGTGCTTTAGCAAAAGAGTTTCCGCAAATAAAAAAAATTACTCCAGTAAATATAAATGGTACAGCTACTGAACTGGCTGGTTTATATAAAGTTAAAGGAGTAATGGAAACAACTCTTTCTATGGAATGCTCTAAATGTTTAAGTGACTTTGATTATCTTTTAAAAGCAGAATTTGAAGAGTTATTTGTTTCAGAAGAAGTAGAAACTAATTTTACTGATGATGAAGATGACGAAACTATTCATGCTCTGGAAAATGACGAAATTGATTTAGCGACAATTATAGAGGAACAATTTATTGTGAATATCCCATTTATTCCTGTTTGTAATACGGATTGCAAGGGATTATGTGTAGTATGTGGAACGAATTTAAATGAAGAAACTTGTGATTGTAAGGTGGAAAAAATCGATCCAAGATTAGCGGATCTTCAAAAATGGTTTGACCAAATGGATAGAAAAGAGTAAAATAGCAATTGTTTTTATTTTGCTTTTCTAATATTTAAGCTAATTTCTTCAAGGAGGTGGAATACATGGCAGTACCTTTTAGAAGAACTTCTAAAACCCGTCGCGATAAGCGCCGCACTCATTATAAACTAGAAGTACCTGGATTAGTTAAGTGCTCCAATTGTGGAGAATATAAATTAGCTCATCGAGTATGCAAAAGCTGCGGAAGCTATAAAGGGAAAGAAGTTGCAAGTAAATAATGATTTTAAATTAGCAGGAACATTTATGTTCTTGCTTTTTTTGTTGCATAAATTCTATTTTTTTACTATACTTAATTAGTACCAGATACTAAAAATAGGTTATAAGATAAGGTGGTGATTGTCATCACTAGGATTTCGAAGAAGAAAAGGCAAAATGATTTAATAAGTACCCTAGAAGGAAATCCATTTATTACTGATGAGGATCTAGCAAAAAAGTTTAAGGTTAGTATACAAACAATCCGTTTAGATAGAATGGAATTAGGTATCCCAGAGCTTCGGGAAAGAATGAAAACGATGGCAGAAAAAAATTATGACCATGTTCGTTCTCTTCATCTAAAAGAGGTTATTGGAGAAGTGATTGAACTTCAACTTGATCAGTATGGAATTTCACTATTAGAGATTACAGAGGATCAAGTTTTTGAAAAAACCAAAATTGCGAGAGGGCATTTTATTTTTGCCCAAGCGAACTCCTTGGCTGTTGCATTAATTAATGAAGAGATTGCTCTAACTGCAAAAGCGGATATCAAATTTATTCGTCCAACTTACCTTTCTGAAAGAGTAATTGCTAAAGCAAAGGTAGTTAATTCTAGTAATGAGTATAGTGATATTGAAGTAAATACATATGTTGATAATGAATTAGTATTTAAAGGAATGTTTACTGTTTATCGCTCCAATGAGTTAACACAGATGAAGGAGGAAAGAAAATGAGGATTGCCCTAGATTGTATGGGTGGTGATCATGCTCCCAAAAGCACCGTAGAGGGGGCAATTGAAGCGGCCAAATTATATACAGATATTGAGATCATTCTTGTGGGTATTGAAGAGGAGATAAAAAAACATCTTCCAGAAGTAGTTCCCTCTAATATTTTAATAAAGCATGCTGATGAAGTAATTCTAACAGAGGAAGAACCAGTTAAGGCGGTACGTAAGAAGAAGAACTCTTCTTTGGTAATTGCTGCTAAGATGGTGAAGGATAATGAAGCAAATGCTGTTATTAGTGCAGGAAATACGGGTGCATTAATGACAGCAGGATTGCTGATTGCTGGAAGAATTAAAGGAATAGAACGTCCGGCGTTAGCTCCTGTTTTGCCTACAACAGGAAAAAATGGGGTATTAGTTTTAGATGTTGGAGCTAACATTGATCCTAAACCAGAGAATTTAGCGCAGTATGCAATAATGGGTAAAATTTATGCAGAACAAATACTAGGCATTCCAAATCCAAGAATAGGATTATTAAATATTGGTGTAGAGGAAAACAAAGGAAATGAGTTAACGAAAAGCACTTATCCACTTTTAAAGGAGTTGCCAATTAATTTTGTGGGCAATGTGGAAGCAAGAGAAGTACCAAGTGGAGTTTGTGATGTGTTAATCTGTGATGGGTTTACTGGAAACATGGTTTTGAAGCTAACAGAGGGATTAGGTAAATCTATTTTTACTATGTTAAAAGATGTATTCACTAAAAATCTTACTACTAAATTTGCTGCAATCCTGTTAAAACCAGGTCTAAAAGAGTTTAAAAAGCGAATGGATTATACAGAGGTAGGAGGCGCTCCGCTTTTAGGGGTGAATGGTGCATTTATTAAAGCGCATGGTTCATCAGACGCAAAAGCGATTAAGAATGCGATAAGACAGGCACGTTTGTTTTTAATGAATCAGGTAATTGAAAAAATAAGTAGTGAAGTGAAGGAATAGGAGGGAGAACATGAGCGATATACGTGTAGGTATTTTAGGAACTGGTTCTTATTTACCGGAAAAAGTTTTAACAAATGCTGATTTGGAAAAAATGGTTGAAACCTCTGATGAGTGGATTGTTTCTAGAACTGGAATTAAAGAGAGAAGAATAGCGAGTAAATCACAAGCAGCTTCTGACCTAGCTTATGAAGCAGCATTGAAGGCTTTGGAGCATGCTAATTTAACGGCGGAAGATTTGGATTTGATTCTAGTTGCTACCATTACTCCAGATATGATTTTTCCTTCCACATCGTGTATTTTACAAGATAAATTAGGTGCAACAAAAGCTGCTGCGTTTGATATTTCTGCGGCTTGCTCTGGATTTTTATATGGGCTATCAACTGCTCAGCAGTTCATCCAATCTGGAGTCTATAAGCATGTATTAGTAATTGGAGTAGAAACTTTATCTAAGATTATTGATTGGAATGATAGAAATACCTGTGTATTGTTTGGAGATGGTGCAGGTGCTGCTATTTTAGGCCCAGTAGAAGAAGGGTATGGAATAATGTCCTTTGAGTTAGGTGCTGATGGCTCGGGTGGTAATTTATTAAAATTACCTGCAGGTGGTTCTAGATTGCCAGCGACATTAGAAACAGTAAATCAAGGATTACATTATCTACAAATGGCTGGTAAAGAAGTATTTAAGTTTGCAGTAAAGGTGATGGAACAAGCATCAATGAGGGTAATTGAAAAGGCCGGCTTAAATAAAGAGGATATTCATTTTTTAGTGCCTCATCAAGCAAACCTTCGAATTATTGATTATGCAGTAAAAAGAATTGGGTTAGATGAAGAGAAGGTTGTTATTAATTTAGACCATTATGGAAATATGTCTGCAGCTTCAATACCTGTAGCTTTGGATGATGCTGTTAAAATGAATAAAATCCAGCATGGTGATAATGTATTAATGATTGGCTTTGGAGCTGGTTTAACCTGGGGGGCCATGGTAATAAAATGGTATGGTAAATAAGGGGGGGAATCATGAATAAGTTTGCAGTTGTCTTTCCTGGTCAAGGCTCTCAATATGTTCAAATGGGCTTCGATTTTTATACACAGTTTCCAGTGGCGAAACAGGTCTTTGATCAAGCAGATGAAATACTTGGTTATTCATTATCCTCGATTATTTTTAATGGCTTAGAAGAAACGCTAAGAATTACGAAGTACACGCAGCCTGCATTGTTTGTGACAAGTTTAGCGGTATGGAGCGTTTTTAAAGAACTTGGAATAACCCCATCGTTCATGGCAGGACATAGTTTAGGAGAATATAGTGCTTTAGCGGCCGCCGAAAGTATTTCTTTTGCAGACGGATTGATGATGGTTAGTAAACGGGGCCAATTTATGGAAGATGCGGTTCCATCAGGTCAAGGTACAATGGCTGCTGTAATGGGAATGGAAATTGATCCTCTCACAGCGATTTGCCATCAGATAACCGAAGCTGGGAACATTGTGGAATTAGCAAACATTAATACGCCAAATCAAATTGTAATTTCAGGTACTACAAATGGTGTTGAGCAAGCGATTGAGCTAGCTAAAAACAATGGTGCAAGAAGAGTGATTCCGTTATCCGTTAGTGGACCATTTCATTCTAGGCTAATGCAACCAGCCAAAGAAAAGCTACAACCTATTGTTAATAATAGTACAATTTATGAGGCTAAAATTCCTGTTGTGATGAATGTTACAGGCAAGGGAGAAATAGACCCAATCAAAATTAGAAGTAATCTAATTGACCAAGTAGTATCTCCTGTGCTTTGGACAAATAGTGTGGAATGGATGATTGCTAATGGAGTGGACACTTTCATTGAACTAGGTCCAGGAAAGGTTTTGTCGGGTCTAGTAAAAAAAATCGATAAGTCGAAAGCAGCTTATTCCATTGAAAATGTTGCTAGCTGGGATGATTTCCTAGCGAAAGAAATGAATCATCAAAAAGGAGAGATTCATGTTGATGTTTGATTCTAAAGTGGCTATCGTAACAGGAGCGTCAAGAGGTATTGGTAAACAAATAGCACTAACCTTAGCAAAAGCTGGTGCGAACATTGTAATTAATTATAAACAAAATATGGATCAAGCTGAGGAAGTGGCAAACGAGATTAGGGATTTTGGTCAAGAAGCTTTAGTCATTAAAGCGGATGTTTCTAAAGCTGAGGATGTTGAAGCGCTTGTGAAAACCACTCTAGATAAATTTGGTAAAATTGATTTTTTAGTTAATAATGCTGCAGTAACTAAAGATAATCTGATAATGAGAATGAAAGAAGAGGATTGGGATCAAGTTTTAGATACCAATCTAAAAAGTATCTTTTTATTATCAAAGGCGATTTCAAGACCGATGTTAAAACAAAAAGAAGGAAGAATTGTGAATATCACTTCTGTAGTTGGTCTAATCGGTAATGCAGGACAAAGCAATTATGCTGCTGCTAAAGCAGGGATGATTGGGCTTACTAAATCTTTAGCTCGTGAATTCGCATCACGTGGTATTACAGTAAATGCCGTAGCTCCTGGTTTTATAGACACAGATATGACAGAAGCTTTAAATGATGATATTAAAAGCGGAATGCTATCTCAGATTCCTTTGGCTCGCTTTGGTAAACCAGAGGATGTTGCTAATGTAGTGAAGTTTCTACTATCCAATGAGGCTGCTTATATGACAGGCCAAGTCTTACATGTTGATGGTGGCATGGTAATGTACTAGTTTTTTCCTAATCTATTTCGTATAATAGCGAGAGGAGGTGAACAACATGGATGAAATCTTTGACCGTGTAAAGAAAATTATTGTTGATCGTCTAGATGTTGATGAGGAGGAAGTAAGCCTAAATTCTGCATTTAAAGAGGATCTAGGCGCGGACTCTTTAGATATTGTTGAGTTAATCATGGAGCTTGAGGATGAATTCGAGCTAGAAATTTCTGATGAAGATGCAGAAAAGATTAGTAAGGTATCTGAAGTAGTAGACTACATTAAAGCTCGCCAGTAATTTTTTTCTACATAAGTCCCGTTTTTAAAACGGGACTTTAACTTAATTAATTATTGAAATGTTGAGGGAAACCTTTTATATAGATTTTTAAAAAATGAGAAGCTTGTAAGGGGTGTAATTATGGAAAAGCGTGTCGTGATTACTGGTATGGGAGTTATCTCTCCTGTTGGAAATAATCTTGAATTATTTTGGGATTCATTAATAAATGGAAAGTCAGGAGTGGGTTATATTACCCAATTCGATACCACAGAATATCCTGTGAAAATTGCTGCTGAGGTCAAGGATTTTCAAGCAGAGGAATTTATTGATAAAAAAGAGGCTCGCAGAATGGATCGTTTTGTACAATTTGCGGTTGCTGCAGCAAAAATGGCATTACAAGATGCTAACTTAACCATTGACGAAAGCAATGCTGAACGGATTGGAGTTTATATCGGATCTGGAATAGGTGGATTAATAACTATTGAGGATCAGCATAAGGTTTTATTAGAGAAGGGTCCTAAAAGAGTAAGTCCATTTTTTATTCCGATGCTAATTGGAAATATGGCTTCTGGACAAGTTTCTATATTAACGGGAGCAAAGGGGCCAAATCATGCACCTGTTTCTGCATGTGCTACTGGTACTCACGCTATAGGAGATGCTTTTTCTGTTATTCGTCGAGGAGATGCAGATGTAATGATTGCTGGAGGATCAGAAGCAACAATTACACCTTTAGCAGTAGCAGGGTTTTCAAGTATGAAAGCATTATCTACTAGAAACGAAGAGCCTCAGAAGGCAAGCCGCCCATTTGATAATGAGAGAGACGGATTTGTGATGGCAGAAGGTTCTGGAGTATTAATTCTAGAATCTTTAGAGCATGCTAAAAAACGTGGAGCTACCATTTATGCTGAAGTAATAGGATATGGAGCTACTGGGGATGCATATCATCTTACTAGTCCTTCTCCAGATGGAGAAGGTGCATCAAGAGCAATGAAAATGGCTATTGATCGTGCAAATATTAAAACGGATGAAGTTGATTATATAAATGCACATGGTACCTCTACACCGCTGAATGATCAATTTGAAACATTAGCAATTAAAAACACCTTTGCTGAGCACGCTTATAAGTTGGCGATTAGCTCTACTAAATCAATGACTGGCCACCTTTTAGGTGCTGCAGGAGCAGTAGAAGGAATTGCCTTAGCATTGTCATTGAAAAATGGAATTATTCCACCAACCATTAATTATGAAAATAACGATCCTAATTGCGATTTAGATTATGTTCCAAATCAAGCAAGGAAACAGGATATTAAAATAGGTTTATCTAATTCTTTAGGTTTTGGTGGACATAATGCTACAATAGTGATGAGAAAGTTTGAAGAATAAAATTGGTGGTGAAAGTTTTGGCGAAGGATTTTAAGCCCTTGCAAGAATCTTTAGGAATTTACTTTGAAAATGTTAAGCTACTTAAACAAGCCTTTACTCACTCTTCTTATGTAAATGAACATCGTAATCAACATTTACAAGATAATGAACGTTTAGAGTTTTTAGGAGATGCCGTTCTAGAACTAGCTGTCTCCGATTATCTCTTTAATCATTTTCCTAATATGAAGGAAGGACAGATGACAAAGCTAAGAGCGGCCATTGTTTGTGAGGCATCTTTAGTAGAACAAGCTGAATCTCTCAATTTTGGAGATTTCGTCAGATTAGGTAAGGGTGAGGAAATCACAGGAGGCAGAAATCGTCCTGCATTATTAGCGGATGTTTTTGAATCCTTTATTGGTGCACTTTATTTAGATAAGGGATTTGATGAGGCGGTTAACTTTTTAAAGAAATACGTATTTCCTAAGATTGATCATGGTGATTTTTTCCAGGTGCATGATTATAAAACTCAATTGCAGGAATATGTTCAGCATGATAATTTAGGAAATATTGTATATCAAATCATTGATGAAAAAGGTCCGGCACATGATAAGGTATTTCATTCTCAGGTTCTTATAGAGAACAAAGTATTTGGAGTTGGGATTGGAAAAAGTAAAAAAGAATCAGAACAGAAGGCGGCCTATTTAACACTTGTGCAATTAGGTGTACTTAAAGAGTTTTCTGTAAATAAATAATTCCTAACAGCCTCCAATTGGAGGCTGTTCTAATTATTACAAGCAATAAATTGAATCATATGGTAAAATAAAGGAATTGAGAAAGGTTTATCAAGGAGAGGAATCTATGCATCTTAAAAAAGTGGAACTGTTAGGATTTAAGTCCTTTGCAGATCGTACAGAAGTGGAATTTGTGCCTGGTATTACGGCAATTGTTGGCCCAAATGGAAGTGGGAAAAGCAATATTACTGATGCCGTACGTTGGGTATTAGGGGAGCAAAGTGCAAAAAACCTACGCGGAGGCAAAATGGAGGATATTATTTTTGCTGGGAGCGATAGTAGAAAAGCGATTAATTATAGTGAGGTTTCTTTAACTTTAGATAATGAAGACCATTCATTAGATTTGGAATATGCAGAGGTTACTGTAACGAGAAGACTTTACCGTTCGGGTGAAAGTGATTATTTTATTAATAATAGAGCTTGTAGATTAAAAGATATTACCCAGTTATTTATGGATACGGGATTGGGGAAAGAAGCCTATTCAATTATAGGACAAGGTAAAATAGAAGAAATCTTAAGCTCCCGCTCAGAAGACCGCAGGGGTGTTTTTGAAGAAGCAGCGGGAATTGTGAAATATAAAACAAGGAAAAAGGAATCACAAAAAAAATTAGATGAAACAGAGCAAAATTTGATTCGCATTCAGGATTTAATTTTTGAGCTTGAAGGGCAATTAGATCCGTTAGAGCAGCAAGCAAAAAAAGCACATCAATACAAGGAATTAGCAGAAACTTTAAAAGAAATTAACATTCAAACCTATGTTTATGATATAGAAAAAACTCATCTCGAATGGAGAGAGATGGAAGAAACAAAAAAGAACTTCTCCAATCAATTAGTTGACCTACAATCTAGTGTAAGTCAAATTGATGCTTCAATTGAAGGGAAACGTTGGAATGCCAATCAGTTAGAGAAAGAACTTGAGGAATTGAACCAGCACCTGATTCAAATTAGTGAAGAAGTAGAAAGAACAGAAGGAAAACGAGAAGTTTTAAGAGAACGAGCCAAAAACCAATCAAATCAAATGGCACAAACCAACCAAGAAATTGTTAAGCTACTTGAAAAGAAACAAGGTTTAATAAAACAAATAGAAAATATTCAAGAGAAAATAAAGAATATAAGAGAAAATATTGCCCAGTTAACTGAAGAATTAGATAACGAAGAAAAAAATTTAAATGATTCTTCGAATAATAGTAAAAATAGCATTGAAGAACTTAAAAATGAATATTTTGAGCTATTGAATCAAATGGCGACCCTTCGCAATGAACTTCGCCATTTGCAAAATAATAAGGAAAGCCTATTGCAAAGCATCCAAAGAGAGACGAACGATTCTAATCAATTGATAACACAAAAAGAAGGGCTCCAGGAAAGAAAAGAAAATGGATTGAAAGAATTTTCTCTTGTAAAAGAAGAGATAGAGTTAGTGGGAGAAAAATATCGTCAAGCTATTACCACTCAACGTCAATTGATGATAGAAAAGGAAGAGAAAACAGCAGAATTACAAAAACTTCAACAAAAATTGGATACGCTTGCCTCTCGACAAGAGGTTTTAACAGAAATGCAAGCAGACTTCTCTGGTTTTCAATTTGGGGTTAAAGAAATTTTAAAATATCGGGATCGAAAAAAAATTCAAGGAATTCATGGCGCAATCGCAGAAATGCTAACTGTTTCTAAACAGTATGAAATGGCAATTGAGACAGCCCTTGGTGGAGCTTTACAATATGTTATTGTTGATGATGAAGCAGTTGGACGTAAAGCGATACAGCTTTTGAAAGAGAATAAGCTAGGAAAAGCAACTTTTTTACCGCTTAATGTAATTAAAGGTAAACGAATCCCAGATTATGATATACAAAAGCTACAAAAGCTTGATGGCTATATTGGTGTGGCTGTAGATTTGGTTAAAGCAGAACCTACATATCAAAATGTAATAGAGTATTATTTGGGACAGGTTATTATTGTCTCAGATTTAAAGGTGGCTAATGATGCAGCTAAAATATTAGGGTATCGTAATCGGATTGTTACTATTGAAGGAGATATCGTTAATCCAGGTGGCTCCATGACAGGTGGAAGCAATCAGAAGAAAAATGGTGGCTTATTAAGTAGACAAAGAGAAATTGATGAATTAGAGACACAATTAAAACAGATTAAGAAAGAGTTAATCAATGCTCAGGTTTTATATGATAAGGTAAAATTAAATGAGAAAAGTATTCACGACCAAATTGAAAAGCTCAAGGAGCAAGGTGAGCATTTAAGAATAAAACAACAAAAAATTGAAAGCTTGATAAAGCAATATGAATACGAGTGGAAGATTTTAAACGATCGACATGTGGTTTTAGAGCAGGATATCCATAATCGAAATAGAGAATTAGAGGAAATTTCTACTAAAGAGGCATTGATACAAGAGGATGTTGACCGTAAAACGGTATTGGAGAAAGAGCTTCAGGAGAACATAGAGCAATTAGAAAAAGCAAGAAAGATGGATGAGTCTAAACGTGAAACAGTTAGTCAAACCATTACAGACTTGAAAATAAATGTTGCTCGTTTAAATCAAGAATTAGATGGTACAGTGCAAACTGAAGAACGTTTAGCAAATGAACTTAAAGAAACTGAGGAAAGAATTGATAATTATCAAAAATCGTATATTGAATTGGAAGAATTTATTGATAGTCAACGAGATGATGAAGAATTATTGCAAAATCAGATTGAGGAAGTAAAATTAAAGAAGGCTCTTCTTCAAAAAACAATCGATGAAAAGAGAAAAACAAGATCTGTAATCATTCAGGAAATTGATACTCAGGAAGCAGGGATAAAGGATACTCGAAAGCAACTGAAAATAGTAGAGGATGGCCTTCATCAGACAGAGGTCAAGCTGAATCGTTTAGATGTTGAACTGAATAATTTGCTAGCTCAACTATCAGAAGAATATGAAGTAAGCTATGAGTGGGCCAAAAGTCAGATTCAACCTGTTGAAGACATTCAAGAGGCAAAAAAACAAGTTAAACAACTTAAAACAAGTATACAAGCATTAGGAGAAGTCAATATTGGTGCTATCGAAGAGTTTGAACGAGTATCAGAGCGCTATCACTTCCTATCTACACAAAAAAATGATTTAGTAAGTGCTAAAGCATCTCTATATCAGGTCATCCATGAGATTGAAGAAGAAATGGCGAAACGATTCTTGCTAAGCTTTGAAGCAATAAAGGAACAGTTTCAAATTGTGTTTGTTAAATTATTTGGTGGAGGAAGAGCTGACCTTGTTTTATCAGATCCAGATAATTTATTAGAAACGGGTATTGAAATCATTGCACAACCACCAGGAAAGAAGCTGCAAAATTTAGCTTTACTTTCTGGAGGGGAAAAGGCACTTACCGCAATCACATTATTATTTGCAATTTTACGTGTAAAACCTGTGCCTTTTTGTATCTTAGATGAAGTCGAAGCAGCCCTTGATGAAGCTAATGTAACTAGATTCGCTGAATATTTAAAGGAATTTTCCGAGAATACACAGTTCATTGTTGTTACTCACCGAAAAGGTACAATGGAAGGTTCGAATGTATTATACGGTGTTACGATGCAGGAGTCGGGTGTTTCTAGGCTAGTATCGGTTAAATTATCAGAGAAAGAAAAAGTGGCTCAATTGACATAAGGAGGACTAAACGTGAGTTTTTTTAAAAAATTAAAAGAAAGCATTTCCAATAAAACGGCAGAGGTTACATCTAAATTTAAGGATGGCTTAAGCAAAACCAGAGATTCTTTTGTAGACAAGGTTGAGGAACTAATTTTACGGAAAAAGAAAATCGACGAAGAATTCTACGAGGATTTAGAGGAAATTTTGATTGGAGCAGATGTTGGTGTTAATACAGTTCTTGAATTGATAGAGGAATTAAGAAAAGAGGTTAAACAAAAGAAAATTGAAGACGCGAATGACTTAAAGCCCATCTTATCCGAAAAAATTACTGAATTGTTAGAGGGAGAAAACAATAATTCGCTAAACATTCAGTCTGGACGCCTTAACATTATACTTTTTGTAGGAGTAAATGGTGTAGGAAAAACAACAACTATTGGTAAACTGGCTCACAAATTGAAATCGGAAGGAAAACAAGTATTACTTGCAGCTGGTGACACATTCCGAGCTGGTGCGATTGAGCAATTAGAGGTTTGGGGAGAAAGAGTTGGGGTTGAGGTTGTAAAGCATCAAGCAGGAGCAGATCCAGCAGCGGTAATTTATGATGCTATTCAATCCGCAAAATCCAAAAATACAGAGGTATTGATTTGTGATACAGCTGGTCGATTGCATAATAAGGTAAATTTGATGAATGAGCTTAATAAAATTTTCCGAGTGATTCAAAAGGAAATCCCTGATGCTCCTCATGAGGTGCTTTTAGTTTTAGATGCAACTACAGGCCAAAATGCCTTACAGCAAGCAAAATTATTTAAAGAAACTTCTGATGTTACAGGAATTGTTTTAACAAAGCTAGATGGAACTGCAAAGGGTGGCATTGTTGTGGCAATCCGCAATGAGATGAATATACCTGTAAAGTTTGTAGGACTTGGTGAAAAAATGGATGATTTACAGGAATTTGATGCCAATCAGTTTGTAAATGCTATTTTTGGTCAAGGATTTTTAGAGGAAGAAACTGAAGCAAATCCATCCTAATTGATAAAAAACGCAATTTTTTTTGATGACAATCAAATTTACTTGACAATGGTTTAAATAACAGTTAATATTAATCCTTGTAAAGGAAATCTTCTTTACAGTTAGGTGGTGTTTAGATGCTAGATAAGACCACAAGACTTAATTTACTTTATGACTTTTATCAGGAACTTTTAACGGATAAACAAAGACAATATATGGAATTATATTTTCAGGATGATTATTCATTAGGAGAAATTGCTGAAGAATTCGGGATTTCTAGACAAGGAGTTTACGAGCATATTAAACGAGCAGAAGTACTCCTTGAAGAGTATGAGGACAAGCTCAATTTACTCAGTAAATATCAACAAAGACATCAAATTATTGATGAATTAGAAAAATTAATACTAACTATAGAAAAAAATGAGAACCAAGTTGATCGTTATCGTTTAATGAAACAAAAAATTTTGCTTTTGAAGCAAGTGGATTAGGAGGCGGTCAGTATGGCATTAGAAGGGTTAGCCGGCCGACTTCAAGAGACCTTAAACAAATTACGAGGTAAAGGAAAAGTTACTGAAGAAGATGTTACCCAAGCAATGCGAGAGGTTCGTCTAGCCTTATTAGAAGCGGATGTTAACTTCAAGGTTGTAAAAGATTTTGTTTCTAAGGTCAAAGAACGGGCGGTAGGCCAGGAGGTTTTAAAAAGCTTATCTCCAGGTCAACAGGTAATAAAGGTTGTTAATGAAGAATTAACTCAGTTGATGGGTGGTACTCAGAGCAAACTTAATTTTGCGCAAAAACCACCTACAATAATAATGATGGTTGGTTTGCAAGGTGCAGGTAAAACCACGCATACCGGCAAATTAGCAAAGTATTTAATCAAGCAGAATAAAAAGCCATTGCTGATCGCAGCTGATATTTATCGCCCTGCCGCAATTAAACAATTGCAAGTGCTAGGAGAGCAACTTAAGGTTCCTGTATTTGAGATGGGGAATCAGACTTCACCAGTTGAAATTGCGAAAAAAGGAATTGAATACGCAAAATCAGAGCATCATGATGTTGTCTTAATTGATACTGCAGGACGTCTTCATATAGACGAAGAACTAATGAATGAATTAGTGCAAATAAAAGAGAACTTAAAGCCTCAAGAAATATTGTTGGTTGTTGATGCGATGACAGGTCAAGATGCTGTAAATGTCGCAAGTACATTTAATGAGAACCTTGATATCACGGGGGTTATTTTAACCAAGCTTGATGGTGATACTCGTGGTGGTGCGGCATTATCTGTAAAAGAAGTAACTGGTTGTCCAATCAAGTTTGTAGGGTTGGGTGAAAAGTTAGATGCTATAGAGCCTTTTTATCCAGATCGCATGGCGTCTCGGATTTTAGGAATGGGTGATGTATTAACCCTAATAGAGAAAGCACAAGCAAATGTAGACGCTGAGAAGGCAAAGGAATTAGAAAAGAAGATTAGAAAAGCAGAATTTAGCTTTGAGGATTTTCTAGACCAGCTTCAGCAAGTTAAACAGATGGGACCTTTAGAGGACATTTTAGGAATGCTACCTGGTGCAAATAAAGTTAAGGGATTAAAAGACCTTAAGGTAGATGACAAGCAATTAGGTAGGGTGGAAGCAATTATTCGCTCAATGACTAAAGAGGAAAAAGTGAACCCTGAAGTTTTGAATGCTAGTCGAAGACGTCGAATTGCTAATGGTAGTGGTACCACTATTCAAGAAGTCAATCGATTGATTAAACAATTCGATGACATGAAAAAAATGATGAAGCAGTTTTCCACTATGACCAAAAAGGGAAAGAAGAAAAAAGGTTTTAAATTCCCATTTATGTAAAAAATTATTCTTACTTGATAAAGGAGGTGAAATCATCATGGCAGTACGTATTCGTTTAAAGCGTATGGGTGCACATAAAGCGCCAGTTTACCGTGTTGTAGTTGCTGATTCCCGTTCTCCACGTGATGGACGTTTTATTGAAACTATCGGAACATATAATCCGTTAACACAACCAGCTCAAATCAACATTGACGAAGAAAAAGCATTAAAATGGTTATCAACAGGTGCAAAACCTTCTGATACAGTTCGTAATCTTTTAAGTAGTGTTGGTATTATGACTAAATTCCACGAATCTAAATTAAGCAAGTAATTTATATTCATAGGAGGTCTATGAATGAAAGAGCTTATTGAAGTACTAGCGAAAGCCCTTGTGGATCATCCTGAACAGGTAAATGTTCATGAAATTGCTGGCGAAAAATCCATCGTATATGAACTAGCTGTTGCCCCTGAAGATATGGGGAAAATCATAGGTAAGCAAGGTCGAATAGCTAAAGCGATTCGGACTGTAGTAAATGCTGCAGCTGTCAAAGAGAATAAGCGAGTTATGGTTGAAATAATTTAATGAAAAAGTGGGGGGACTCCTCCACTTTTTTCGGTATTTAAAGAAGTTCTTTTCTAATCGGATAGGAAAGTTTCTATCCAAAATAAGAGCAGCTAACCTTTTGCCTACGCATTAAAAAAGATTGGCAAAATCTTAACTTTTCTAAATATTAAATTGAGAATGAAATGAAAAGAACGAGGGAAAAATTTACATAAGTAATAGATAAATTTAAATAAAGGATATTCAGATATAAGAAAGAAGGTATTGCACCACTATGATAGAGAATGATTTTGTTAGAGTAGGGCAAATTGTAAACACCTTTGGGATCCGAGGAGAGCTTAAAATTTATTTATATACTGATGTTCCGGAAAAACGTTTTTTTAAAGGCAATGAGCTTATCTTAGGAACAGAGGAAAAGCCGACTTTTCAAAAAGTTACTATCACATCTGCCAAGCCTTATAAAAATTTATTTCTGATTCAACTTGAGGGTTTTAATAATATAAATCAAGTTGAAAAGTATAAGGGAATGTTTCTTTGGCTACCTAAAGAAGAACAGGGAGATTTAAATGAAGGTGAGTTTTACTACCATCAAATTGTAGGCTGCCAAGTTATTACAACTGATAACCAGGTGCTTGGTGTTGTAAAAGAAATATTATCTCCAGGAGCTAATGATGTTTGGGTTGTTCAACCAAAGGAAGGAAGAAAAGAAATTTTAATCCCTTATATTGATGAAGTGGTTAAAAAGGTTGATGTAGACAAAAAAATGATTACTATAGAATTATTAGAAGGATTGTTAGATTAATGAAAATAGATATATTAACCTTATTTCCTGAAATGTTTGATGGAATGCTAGACAATAGTATTCTAAAAAAAGCGCAAGAGAAGAAAGCAGTACAAATTAATCGGATTAATTTTAGAGACTATTCTACAAATAAGCATAAAACAGTAGATGATTATCCTTATGGTGGAGGAAATGGTATGGTGTTAAAGCCAGAACCAATTTTCTCTGCTGTCGAAGCAATACCTGATTTTCAAAAAGCAAGAATTATTATGCTTACTCCTCAAGGAAAGCCGTATAATCAAAAGATCGCTGAGGAATTGAAGGAAGAACGGCATTTAATACTTCTTTGTGGCCATTATGAAGGTTTTGATGAGAGAATAAGAGAACATTTAGTAACTGATGAGATATCCATAGGTGATTTCGTCCTAACTGGAGGGGAAATTGCTTCAATGGTTATTATCGATAGTGTAGTTCGTCTTTTACCAGGAGTATTAGGAAACGATGAGTCGGCAGAAACGGATTCCTTTAGTAATGGATTATTAGAATATCCCCAATATACAAGACCACCAGAATTTCGAGGTTGGAAGGTTCCTGAAGTTTTACTTTCTGGTCATCACCAAAACATCGAAGAATGGCGTAAACAGGAATCCTTAAAAAGAACACATTTAAAAAGACCAGACCTTTTACAAAATCTAGACTAGCTAATTTGGATAAACTGTTGTAATTGCCAATTGTATATGGTACAATGTTTCTTGTTGATTAAGATGGTCCGCTTACTGTTATTCCTTGATTAAGACAGTAAAGAACATCTCGTTGGAAGGAGGGAATCAACATGAATATGAATATTATTAAAGAACTTGCAAAGGAACAATTACGCACAGATCTTCCTGACTTTCGTCCTGGAGATACTGTAAAGGTACACGTTAAAGTTATTGAGGGACAACGTGAGCGTATCCAGGTATTTGAAGGTGTTGTTATTAAGCGCCGTGGAACTGGAATTAGTGAAACTTTTACTGTTCGCAAAATTTCTTATGGTGTAGGAGTGGAAAGAACTTTCCCAATTAACACACCAAAGATCGATAAGATCGAAGTAATGCGTAGAGGTAAAGTACGTCGAGCTAAATTGTATTATCTACGTGCATTACGTGGTAAAGCAGCACGTATTAGAGAGAAAATCTAAGTTTTTAAGTAGCAGGGGGGCTTGTAAATATTACAAGTCCCTTTTTACCATTTATATTATCTATATAATCGAGGGGAAACAAAATGAACTCTAGCTTCGTTAAAGAAGTGTATGAATGGATTAAATCATTAGTTATCGCGGGTGTTTTAGCTTACTTGATACATACTTATTTATTTGCGTTGGTAGTTGTTAGTGGCACATCAATGGAAAGTACATTATTAGACCATGAAAGATTGATTATGAACAAAATCGCATACCGTATTGGAGAACCACAAAATGGAGATATTGTTGTTTTTCATGCTACTGAAACAGATGATTATATAAAGCGAGTAATTGGTGTACCGGGTGACATCATTGAGTATAAAGAGGATACCTTATATATTAATGGAGAAATTATAAAAGAGCCATATTTAGAGGAGAAAAAAGAGGGGTTAGAAGCAGGTTTGCTTTTAACAGATGATTTTGGACCTGTTGAAGTTCCTGATGGTATGGTGTTTGTAATGGGAGATAACCGAAGAAATAGTACAGATAGTAGAGACCTAGGTCCTATTGCCATTGATAAAATCATTGGGCGAGTAAATTATGTAATATGGCCAATACCAGAAATCCGTTCATTAAATTAAGTTTTCATCAATGTTTTATGGGATATTTTTAGGAGGTAAGATTGTAGTGGAAAAAAGTTATGATGAGAAAACTCATTTGAAGAAAGAAATTTTTGAATGGGGTAAAGCCATTTTAATAGCTATAATTTTAACATTTATTATACGCACCTTCTTGTTTGCTCCTTTTCAAGTGGATGGAGATTCCATGCTCCCTAATTTTACTCATAAGGAAAGACTAATCGCAAATGAAATTATCTATGATATTACTTCACCTAAAAGAGGTGATGTGATTATTTTTCATTTTGATGAGCAAAGAGATTATATTAAGCGAATTATTGGTGTACCTGGAGATACAATAGAAATGAAAAGTGATCAACTCTATGTCAATGGTGAGCCAATTGATGAACCTTATTTAACAAGTGTTAAAAATGATCTACATAATTTAGGGATGGTATTAACGGAAGATTTCGGTCCAATTACAGTAGAAGAAAAACATCTATTTGTTTTAGGGGATAATCGCAAAAATAGTAAAGACAGTAGGATGATTGGTCAAATCTCTTTTGAACAGGTAGTAGGTCGTGCTGATGTTGTATTTTGGCCTTTAAATAGTTTTCGTATAATAAAATAAAAAAGTAGGTGCATAAATTTTGGCAACAATACAATGGTTTCCTGGACATATGGCAAAGGCTAGGAGACAGATTACAGAAAAAATTAAATTGGTTGATATTATTATTGAATTATTAGATGCACGTATTCCCATCTCTAGTCGGAATCCCATGATTGATCAGATTGTACAACAAAAACCAAGAATAATTCTTTTAAATAAATCAGATTTGGCAGATCCTACAATTACTGATCAATGGGTCTCCTATTTTAAAGAACAAGGGTTAAAGGCCATACCGATAAATTCTACAGGTGGTAGAGGCTTACAGGTAATTGTCAAAGATGCAGAAAGCATTTTAAGTGAAAAAAGAGAAGCGATGATTAAAAGAGGAATTAATCCTAGAGCGATAAGAGCTATGATTCTTGGGATACCGAACGTGGGTAAATCAACACTAATTAATAGTCTGGCTAAAAAAGGGGCTGCTAAAACTGGGGATCGCCCTGGTGTCACAAAAGGACAACAGTGGATTAAAATTGGCAATGCAATGGAATTACTAGATACACCAGGTATTTTGTGGCCTAAGTTTGAGGATCAAAATGTTGGTTTGCGTTTAGCAGCTACAGGAGCTATTAAGGACGAATTATTACATTTTGATGATGTGGCCCTATTTATTGTGGAATACTTCAAACAGGAATATCCTGAGCGCCTTAAAGAACGCTATGGACTAACTGAATTACCTGAAGATAAAATTATGTTAATAGAGGAAATTGGCAAAAAAAGAGGTTGTTTAATTTCTGGTGGAAATGTTGATTTTGATAAGGCGGCAGAAATTATTATTCGTGACCTACGTTCTGGTAAGCTAGGTACATTTACTTTAGAAAAACCTTAATAAAAGTAAAATAGAATTAATATAATGGGAGAGTCGCAAACCTACTTGTAGTAGTTAGCGACTCTCTCTTTTTTTGTTGGAATTACAAAAACAGCTCTCATTGGAACTTTTTACTTAAAATAATCAAGATATTGTTTTTTAGATTATGATACACTGTTATTAATATAGAAAAGATAGAAAAAGAGAAATGGAGAAACAACATGCTAATTCATGAAACGGAACTGTGGGAAAAAGGAGTTATTCACATTGCTGGTATTGATGAAGTAGGGAGAGGTTGTCTTTTTGGAGATGTGGTAGCAGCTAGTGTCATATTACCACCAGCTCTTAAAATAGAAGGTATCAATGATTCAAAAAAACTTACCCCCAAAAAAAGGGAGCAACTCTTTGAAATCATAAATAAAGAAGCGATAGCCATAGGAATTGGAAGAATTGATGTCCGTACGATAGATGAGGTTAATATTAAACAAGCTGCTCGTCTAGCAATGAAACAAGCAGTATTAGCGATGAATATACAGCCAGAAGCTTTACTAGTAGATGCAGAAAAGATTGATTTACCAATCGAACAAAAATCATTAATAAAAGGGGACGAGATAAGTCAATCCATAGCTGCTGCGTCCATTATAGCCAAAGTAACTAGAGATCGATTATGTGAAATGTGGGATGACCTTTATCCGGATTATGGAATTAAGCAGCATAAAGGATATGCTACAAAATACCATCGTGAACAAATTCAGTTACTGGGACCTTCACCATTACATAGGAAATCGTTTTTAGGAAATATCCTTCAAGGAAGTTTATTTGAATGAGGAGTGGGCTTCGTTGATCCCTTATCAAAGATTGGTTACGGATACATTTTCTCGTATGTTTGTTGAAAAGGATAGTTATCAGGCTCTTCAATTGAAGATAGGTCAAATTATTCATGGAGAGATACTCCAGCTTCTTTCGGAAAAAGAGGCCATAGTAACAATTCAAGGAAAAAAATGTATTGCGAAATTGGAAGTTCCATTACAGCAAGGCCAATCTGCTTGGTTTATTGTGGGAAATGATACTAAACAAATTAAGTTGAAGCTGTTAACAGGAACAATGGATAGCCCGCTAACGAATCATCAGGTTCCTCAAGTAGATGAAAAACAGATTCTTCGTTATTTGAATTTGCCCGTAAACTCAATAAATAAGCAAATTGTTCAATCTTTCTTCGAACAGCAGATACCATTTGAAAAAAACGCATTACAAATTGCCGCGAATCTAATAAAAGAGAATAACAGTATTACAGAAGTAGTACAAGCTGTTAAACTAGTCCTTGAAAAAAATTTACCGTTAACAGAGGTTCATTTGCGAGGAATTTTGGAGTTTTCTCAGAACAATTTAGTACCAAAAATTGAACAATTAAATCAACAAATTTTCAATTTCTTAGCAGAAAAAAAAACCGATTCAAAAAATAACCTATCCGAAAGCCTTAAGCTTCAGTTGGAAACTTTGTATAGTAAAGGCAATGAAATTGTTCGTTCCTTTCAGCTAGATCCATCTTTATTCATATTGGATGGACAAAAGCAAAATGAAAAGCAATCAGAGCAACTCTTGTTAAAATTGACCTCATTTTTTGAAGAAATAAGCATAATGGACACTGAAAGAATTGCAGCAAAAACAGAGCAACAGTATAAGGATTTAATTACTAGTATCCAAAAAGAGTCAAATGTAGTTCCAGAAAACCTTAAAACCTCATTAGACAAGGTGAGTCATCATCTATTAGGGCAATTATTATTAACTGTGCCTTCCATTGATACAAATCAACCCTATCATTTTGTTGTTATGCAAATACCAGGTAGTCCCCCTTTTACCCAAAAGGGAATAACTGTTCAAATTCAATCGCAAAAAAGGAATGGGAAATTGGATGCCGATGAGCTACAGATCGCATTTTTATTCTCTTTACCTCATTTAGGAGAGGTTGTAGCTAAAATCCACGTAATGAAGAAAAACCTAATTATTCAGGTAATAAATGATCATCCACAAATTAGTACCATAATTAAGCAGCTAGAACCTAGCCTCATTGAAATGCTTCATACAAAAGGTTATAAAACGAGCGGAATCACTACTATTACGAAAAAGAAAGAGAAACAGAGTTCATTTGTTCCATCCTATCAAGGAGTGGATATAAGAATATGAAAAAAACAAATAAAGCAATAGCCTTAAAATATGATGCGAATTCACAACAAGCACCTATTGTAACTGCTAAAGGAAATGGAGAAGTTGCGAATAAAATTATAGAAGCTGCTAATGAACACGGTGTTCCAATTAAAGAGGATCGGGCTCTTGTCCAGCTGTTAGACGAGCTTGAGGTCAATGATCAAATACCAATTGAATTGTATCCGATTATTGCTGAGATTTTAGCTTTTATTTATCGTGCGGAAAAAAAGGCTGGTGAATTCTCAAATGACAAGAGCTCGTAAAGAACTAGGAAGTTGGGGAGAGGAACAAGCAAAGCAATATTTAATAAAAGAGTATGGCTATAAATTACTAAATCAAAATTGGCGTAATAGAGCTGGTGAAATTGATCTAATTATGCTAGATAGAGATACCTTGGTATTTATTGAAGTAAGGACAAAGAGTAGTATTACATATGGGACAAGCATCGAATCTCTCACACCACAAAAAAAGAACAAATTAAAAAGAATGGCCAGTCATTACATCCAGTATAAAAACTGCTGGGAAAGAGAAATCCGATTTGATTTTATTGCTATTGATAAATTACAAAATGAAACTAAGATTACCTATATTAAGGAAATTATCATTTGAATTATTGAATTAATTATTTAAATTTCCCAGGACATCGCATAATAAGTGGGTTTTTTGGTTGTTTCGACAATCTTTTTCGACAAGAACAAATACTTGTGTATAGATAAATGTAGAAAAATAGAAAAATTTCGTTAAATAGAAGGAAAATTCAGAAAATTGTAGAATGACTATGTTGAGTGTATTAAAATTGAATTATATGGGGGGAGAAATAATGTACGCGAAGTTACATGGGGCTTCCATCACTGGGATTTCTGGTAATATCACGGACATAGAAGTAGATATAGCAAATGGCCTTCCTCAAATTCAAATCGTTGGACTACCAGATTCTGCGATTAGAGAAGCAAAAGAAAGAGTAAGAGCAGCTATTAAAAACAGTGGTTTTCCCTTTCCAAATAAAAGAATCACGATTAATTTAGCGCCTGCTGATATTAAAAAAGAAGGTGCAGGCTATGACCTTCCATTAGCAGTGGGGATTTTGCTAGCAGAACAATTAGTTGTTCCTTCAATTACTTTAAATATAGAAAAAATATTATTTATCGGAGAACTATCCTTAGATGGATCCCTTCAACCAATACAAGGAACACTAGCTAGTGCCATTGCTGCTAAAAAAAATCAATTCCAAACCATGATCTTACCCCAGCAAAATATGAAAGAGGCTATGCTTATTGATGGTATTAATGTCTTTGGATTTTCTCATTTAAAGGAAATAGTCCAATTTTTACAGGATGGTTCTATGACGGAAATGGAATTATCTGCTATTAACCATAAAAATATCAGAGAACAAATCGATGCAGGAAATATCGATGATTTTGCAGATATAATGGGGCAGCAACAAGTAAAACGTGCAATAACTGTAGCTGTCGCAGGAATGCATAATCTTCTGATGATAGGTCCACCAGGTTCAGGAAAAAGTATGATAGCCAAACGTATTCCTCATATACTTCCAAGATTAGAGTGGGATGAAGTTATTCAAGTGGCTAATATTTATAGTGTAGCAGGCTATGGTTTACAACTAAATCAATTATATCAGCGCCCCTTTCGTCAACCACATCATTCCATTACCACCACTGGATTAATAGGTGGTGGAGCTAGCCCTAAGCCAGGAGAAATAAGTCTTGCACATCGTGGCGTTTTATTTTTAGACGAATTAACGGAATACCCCAAAACAGTTTTAGAATCACTGCGTCAGCCTTTAGAAGATGGAAAGGTGAATATAAATCGAGTAAAAACGTCAGTGGAATACCCCGCAGATTTTTTATTAGTTGCTGCAATGAATCCTTGTTCTTGTGGTTACTATGGATCAAATGTACCTAACCATTCGTGTCAGTGCGCAGCTTGGGAGATTCAACGTTATAGGTCTAAAATTTCGGGTCCACTTTTGGATCGGATAGATGTTCAGGTTGAAGTGCCATGGGTAAATATTGAAACACTGAGAAATGACCAAAAAAGTCAAACGACGAAAGAA
The DNA here is from genome assembly GCA_002441135.1 of Caryophanales bacterium UBA6259. Taxonomy (GTDB): domain Bacteria; phylum Bacillota; class Bacilli; order Tepidibacillales; family Tepidibacillaceae; genus UBA6259. The sequence goes on from DJVJ01000018.1 coordinate 52,150, forward strand.
ATGGAAGAGATCATCTCAAAGGCAATTCAGATTCAACAAGAAAGGTTCAAAGAGGAAGGGATTATGTTCAATTCAGAAATGAATTCAAAACAAGTTAAAAAATATTGTAAACTTGATTCTGATTCAGAACAGGTACTTATTCAGTCCTTTAATCTTTTAGGTTTTAGTGGAAGGTCTCTTGATAAAATATTAAAAGTTTCCAGAACAATTGCTGATATTAATGGAAGTGATACGATAAGGCCACTGCACATAGCAGAAGCTATAAATTACAGAGCTATTGATAAAAAACAGGATATTAATTAGATTTTAAATAATTTTAATACTGGTTTAAAGTTATTTAAATAAGGTAGAATAAAACTATTACATGATAAAGGAGATGTACTATGTTTCAAGTAAAAATATTGAAAGCAAACCAAATAGAAATTCTAGAAGAAATTATGAATATGTGGTTGAAGAATCAAACAGATGTGAATGTAGTAGATATAAAATTCAATTCGATATCTAGTTCTGACGCGAATGAATTTATCGCAATTATGATTTATCAAACAGCTTGATTCTAATTATTAAAACAGAAATACATATAGAAAGACAAAATACTTTTTTTGAATAGAATAGAATAAATAATAAAATTTTAAAAATTTAATCAGAATATAAGTTATATATAACCTTTTTTTCAGTAATGTTCAGAATAAAAATTTAAATGAAATAAAACAAATTATTTAATTTTTCAGCAATATATTATACAATACTAGAGAGGTAAGTTTACCCTGTATTAATAGTTAAGTCACCTCTGTTACAGGTGTGGAAATAGTTACTAGGGAGGATTGCAGAAATGAATATCCATGAGTATCAAGGGAAAGAATTGTTAAGAAAATATGGCGTTTCAGTTCCTAGAGGAAAAGTAGCATTTACTGTTGAAGAAGCAGCAAAGGTAGCTAAAGAATTAGGTACAGAAGTTGTGGTCGTAAAAGCACAGATCCATGCTGGTGGTAGGGGAAAAGCCGGTGGGGTTAAGATTGCTAAGAGTTCAAATGAGGTTCGTCAATATGCCAAGGAATTATTAGGTAAAGTATTGGTAACCCATCAAACAGGACCACAAGGCAAAGAAGTAAAGCGTTTACTTATTGAAGAAGGAAGTAAAATTAAGAAAGAGTACTATATCGGTTTAGTGGTTGATCGTGCGACAGATCGAGTAGTAATGATGGCTTCAGAAGAGGGTGGCACTGAAATTGAGGAAGTAGCAGAAAAAACACCAGAAAAGATCTTTAAAGAGGTTATTGATCCAACAACTGGATTACTTCCTTTCCAAGCTCGTAAATTAGCTTTTGCTATTAATATACCTGGACATTTAAACAATAAAGCAGTTAAGTTTATGCTAGGCTTATATCAAGCATTTGTTGATTCTGATGCTTCTGTTGCAGAGATTAATCCATTAGTTGTAACAGAAGATGACAATGTTATTGCTTTAGATGCGAAGTTTAATTTTGACTCTAATGCATTATATCGCCACCCAGAAATTAAGGAATTAAGAGACCTTGACGAAGAAGACCAAAAAGAAATAGAAGCATCCAGATATGATTTGAACTACATAGCATTAGATGGGAATATTGGTTGTATGGTAAATGGTGCGGGTCTAGCTATGTCGACAATGGACATTATCAAATATTATGGCGGAGACCCAGCTAACTTCCTTGATGTTGGGGGCGGTGCTACAACAGAAAAGGTAAAAGAAGCCTTCAAAATTATTTTATCCGATCCAAAAGTAGAAGGGATTTTCGTTAACATTTTTGGTGGAATTATGAAATGTGATATCATTGCAAATGGAATCGTAACCGCCGCTAAGGAAATTGAATTAGATCGACCATTGGTTGTACGCCTTGAGGGTACTAATGTTGATTTAGGTAAGAAGATTCTAAATGAATCCGGACTTAATATTATTGCAGCTGACTCAATGGCAGATGGTGCTAAGAAAATCGTTGAATTGGTGAAATAGAAAGGCGGGGGAATAAATGAGTATTTTAATTAATAAGGATACAAAAGTAATTACACAAGGAATAACTGGTTCTACAGGGATGTTCCATACGCAACAAGCATTAGAATATGGCACTAAAATGGTTGCAGGTGTAACCCCTGGAAAAGGTGGAACTGAGGTTTTAGGATTACCTGTTTTTAATACTGTTCTAGATGCTAAAAAATCAACAGGAGCAACTGCATCTGTAATCTATGTACCACCAGCATATGCCGCTGATGCGATTATGGAAGCTGTTGACGCTGAATTGGACTTAGTGGTATGTATTACAGAAGGTATACCTGTTTTAGATATGGTAAAAGTAAAGGATTACATGAAAGGCAAGAAAACTCGCTTAGTAGGACCTAACTGTCCTGGTGTTATAACTCCAGGAGAATGTAAAATTGGAATTATGCCTGGTTATATCCACATTCCTGGTCATGTAGGTATTGTTTCTAGAAGTGGAACTTTAACATATGAGGCAGTTCATCAATTATCTCAAAGAGGTATTGGGCAATCTACAGCAGTAGGAATTGGTGGGGACCCTGTAAATGGCACTAACTTTATTGATGTTTTAAAGGCATTTAATGAAGATCCTGATACTTATGCTGTGATTATGATTGGTGAAATTGGTGGTACTGCTGAAGAAGAAGCAGCTGAGTGGATTAAGGCAAACATGAAAAAACCAGTAGTTGGCTTTATTGGTGGCCAGACAGCTCCTCCAGGAAAACGAATGGGTCATGCAGGTGCGATCATTGCTGGCGGAAAAGGAACTGCAAAAGAAAAAGTAGCTAAACTTCAAGAATCAGGTGTAAAAGTAGCACCTACTCCTTCAGAAATTGGTTCTACATTAGTGGAACTATTAGAAGAAAAAGGTATGCTTGAGCAATGTATTACTAAAAAATAATATAGAACAGATAAAAACACAGAGAGAGGGATACCTCTCTCTATGTTTTTTAGCCTGAATGATATGAAATTTATATTTTGGATGGTGAATAAATGATAAAACGAGAGTGGCTTTTCTATTTATCGACTCTACAAGGTGTTGGATGGAAAACCTTATCTCAACTGATGAATCTGGAACAACTAGATAAAATAAGTGAGCGAAATCCTTTAGAACTTTCGGTTGAAACAGGAATTTCCTTCTCCCTTGCAGAAACAATATTAAAACAAATTTCAATTGACTCTTTTAAAGATGCAATGAACCAGCAAAAGAAATGGGAGCAACAGGGGATTCAGCTTATCAGTTATTTTGATGAAGACTATCCTGTTTTACTTAAAGAGATTAATTCCCCTCCTTGGATTATCTATGCCTATGGAGATATTCAGCTTCTTACTGAATTTAAAATTGCGGTAGTAGGAACTCGTCATCCTACTCCATATGGACAAGCGGTATGTTCTGCATTTACTAAAGATTTAGCAAGTAATGGCTGGGTAATTGTAAGTGGTCTAGCTAAAGGAATAGACAAAATTGCTCATGAAGCTGCTTTAACAGTTGGAGGAAAAACGATAGCTGTTTTAGGAAATGGAGTAGATGTGATTTATCCAAGAGAAAACAAAGCAATTTATCAGCAAATTTTGCAAAAAGGTTTACTTCTCTCAGAATTTGCTCCTGGTGTTCAACCTAGACCTGGATTTTTTCCACAAAGAAACCGAATTATCAGTGGTTTATCTCATGGAACTATAGTTATTGAAGCATCCCTAAAAAGTGGCTCTTTAATCACTGCAAAGGACGCCTTGGAACAGTCTAGAGAAGTATTTGCAGTACCAGGACCGATAACTTCAAAAGAAAGCACTGGTACCAACCTCTTGATTCAACAAGGAGCAAAGCTTGTACAAAGGCTAGAGGATATCAATAATGAATTTCCATATTTCATCACCGAAAAGATTAAAATAAATAATAATCATAATAATAAATCAGAAGAGACTTTATCCCTTCATTATAATGAGAAAATAATTTATAATTTAATTTCATCAATCAAACCAATCCATATTAATCATATTATTGAATCAGTTCAATTTCCTATTTCCGAGGTTTATGAAAATCTTTTATTACTACAGATAAAATCCTTAATTAGGCAAATGCCGGGTAATTTTTATATCAGAAATAGTTAAAAAGTAGATTTTTCACAACATTATTATTGAATAATTTGACAAAAAAGAGTCTACTATTTAATAATAGGTATTGTTAAATTTTAAATAATCTATTTTTCACCTTGAGGGGAGGAAAAGCATGGCTGATTCACTAGTAATCGTAGAATCTCCAGCAAAGGCAAAAACGATTGGAAAATATTTAGGAAAGAAATACATAGTAAAGGCATCGATGGGACACGTTATTGATTTACCAAAAAGTCAATTAGGTGTAGATTTAGAGCATGAGTTCTCCCCTAAATATATAACGATTCGTGGTAAAGGAGACATTTTAAAGGAGCTAAAGGATGCAAAAAAGAAAGTGAAAAATGTCTATTTAGCAGCGGACCCTGATCGTGAAGGAGAAGCAATAGCATGGCATTTAGCAAGGGCATTAGAGCTTGGTGAACATGATAAATGTCGAGTGGAATTCCAAGAAATTACGAAAGAAGCAATTAAAGAAGCTTTTAAATCTCCGAGAGAAGTTCATAAAAATTTAGTGGATGCTCAACAAGCGCGAAGAATCTTGGATCGCTTAGTTGGTTATAAAATTAGTCCACTGCTTTGGAAAAAAGTAAAAAAGGGATTAAGTGCAGGTAGGGTTCAATCTTCTGCATTAAAAATAATTTATGATCGTGAGCAGGAAATTAAGAACTTCATACCAGAGGAATATTGGTCTGTTATTTTAAAATTAGCCAAAAACAAGGATACATTTGAAGCCAAGTTTTTTGGCTATGAAGGAAAAAAAACGGAGCTTCATTCAGAAGAAGAGGTTAATGAGTTATTAGCCAGCATTAAGGGATTACCTATTATTATTACAGATATTAAAAAAAGTGAAAGAAACAAATACCCATCTCTGCCTTTTACCACCAGTTCACTTCAGCAGGAAGCAGCAAGAAAATTAAACTTCCGTACATCAAAAACAATGTCAATTGCTCAGCAATTATATGAAGGAATTGATTTAGGTAAAGAAGGAACGATTGGTTTAATTACATATATGCGTACTGATTCCACAAGAGTTGCTCAAAGCGCTCAGGATGAAACAAAACAATATATAATGAATCAGTTTGGTGAAAAGTACATAGGAACCACAACTAAAAAAGAGAAAAAGGGTAAGAATGCACAGGATGCCCATGAAGCGGTACGTCCAACCTCAGTAATGAGAACACCAAATGATTTAAAGTCCTTCTTAAGTAAAGACCAGTTAAAGCTATATAAGCTGATATGGGAACGATTTGTTGCCAGTCAAATGTCTGCCGCAACATTAGATACAATGACCGTAGACATTGTTCTCGGTTCTAAGAAGGCAGTTTTTAGAGCAACAGGATCAAAAGTGAAGTTTGAAGGATATATGAAGGTTTATCAAGAGGGTACAGATGATAAAAAAGAAGAAGACAAGATGCTACCTTCACTTGAAGTGAACGAAAAATTAAAGCTAAATGATATTGAACCTAATCAACACTTTACTCAGCCTCCTCCACGCTATTCTGAGGCTCGCCTAGTAAAGACGTTAGAGGAACTAGGAATCGGAAGACCAAGTACATACTCTCCTACCATTGAAACTATCTTAAAAAGGGGATATGTTAAGCTTGAGGACAAAAAGTTTGTCCCAACAGAATTAGGAGTATTAGTTATTCAATTAATGGACGAATTTTTCCCTGAGATTATTGATGCTGAGTTTACAGCCCAAATGGAAAATCAATTAGATCACATTGAAGACGGGGAAGTTCCTTGGAAAGAAGTTTTAAAGGAATTTTATCAAGGCTTTGAAAAACGTTTAGAACATGCAGAAAAGGAAATGGAAGAGGTTGAAATCAAAGACGAAGTCTCTGATGAATTATGTGAAAAATGTGGGAGACCTATGGTTTATAAAATGGGGAGGTTTGGCAAGTTTTTGGCATGCTCAGGTTTTCCTGAATGTCGTAATACGAAACCCATTCTAAAAACAATCGGTGTTAAATGTCCAGAATGTGGCGGAGAAATAGTAGAAAGAAAAGGAAAGCGGAAAACCTTTTATGGTTGTTTAAATTATCCTCAATGTGATTTCGTATCATGGGATAAACCCGTACCAAGACCATGTCCGAAATGTGAAAGTATGCTTGTTGAAAAGAAAAGTAAAAAGGGAGCCAAGATCACATGTACTAAATGTGATTATCAAGAAGAACATCAATAAAAATCATTTCGTTTTGGAGGATGAGAATGGAAAGACATCAAGTAATAAACGTAGTCGGGGCTGGACTTGCAGGAAGTGAAGCAGCTTGGCAAATTGCCAATAGAGGTTTAAAGGTAAAATTATATGAAATGCGGCCAGTAAAGAGCTCTCCAGCTCATCATACCGAAAATTTTGCGGAATTAGTATGTAGTAATTCCCTACGCTCGAATCAATTAACTAATGCTGTTGGTTTGTTAAAGGAAGAAATGCGTAAGTTCGATTCTCTTATTATTAATACGGCTGATACTCATGCAATACCTGCAGGAGGAGCTTTAGCGGTTGATCGGAGCTTATTTTCTAAATCAATCACTGAAAAAATAAAAAATCATTCAAATATAGAGGTTATTCATCAAGAGATAACGGAAATTCCAGAAGGAATAACCGTTATTGCGACAGGACCATTAACCTCTGACGCTCTTTCTAAGCAAATTGGAGAGTTGTTAGGCGAGGAATATTTCTATTTTTATGATGCAGCAGCTCCAATCATTGAAAAAGAGAGTATTGATTTTAATAAGGTCTTTATGGCCTCAAGATATGATAAAGGGGAAGCAGCGTATATTAACTGCCCAATGACAAAGGAAGAATTTCAACGCTTTTATCATGCGTTGATTACAGGTGATACTGCAGAAGTAAAGGATTTTGAAAAGGAAATCTTCTTTGAAGGCTGTATGCCTGTAGAAGTAATGGGAAAAAGAGGAGAACAAACTCTCTTATTCGGGCCACTCAAACCAGTTGGTTTAGTTGATCCTAGAACAGGAAAAATCCCGCATGCAGTTATCCAATTAAGACAGGATAATGAAGAAGGAACACTATATAATATTGTAGGATTTCAGACTCATTTAAAATGGGGAGAACAGAAGAAAATTATTCAAATGATTCCAGGCTTGGAAAATGCCGAGATAGTTCGATATGGTGTAATGCACCGAAATACGTTTATTAATTCACCGAAGTTACTAAAGTCAACCTATCAGTATAAAAATAGAGATGATTTATTTTTCGCTGGACAAATGACTGGAGTAGAAGGTTATGTTGAATCAGCAGCTTCAGGCATGATTGCAGGTATTAATGCAGCATTGTTAGCAAATTCAATCGACCCTGTTGAATTTCCTAGAGAATCTGCATTAGGTAGTATGGCTCATTATATTACAACGGCAAATCCTAAAAGCTTTCAGCCGATGAATGCTAATTTTGGGCTATTACCACCATTGCCAAAGAAGATTAGAGATAAAAACGAAAAAAACATGCAAATATCACAAAGAGCATTAGATACAATTCAGAATTTTTCACAATTCCTTCACAATTTGTGTTGTACTGACTAATTGTATATGTTAATATTATTGTGCTTTAGCTGGTTGAGGTGTACAAAGGTATCATGATAAAACAAGTCGATCAATTCCAAATAGAATTTAAAGGATATTTACAAATTGAAAAAAATGCTTCACGGCATACCATTAAAAGTTACTTTAATGATATTAACGCCTTTACTTTGTTTTTGGAAAGTGAGAAGATATTTTCTTATAAGGATGTAACTTATTTACATGTTCGTCAGTACTTAGCTTTATTAAATCAGAAGGAATACTCTCGAAAAACAATTGCACGTAAGCTTTCAAGCTTAAGAACCTTCTACCGCTTTTTAGGGAGGGAAAATTTATTGGAAGCTAATCCATTTCAAATGGTTTCAACACCTAAACTATCTAAAAAGTTACCTAGCTTTATGTATCTAGATGAAATAAATCAGCTTTTAGAACTTCCAAATCACAAAAGTATATTGGGGACTAGAGATAGGTCGATGTTAGAAGTGCTTTATGCGAGTGGAATGCGAGTGAGCGAATTAGTTTCCTTAGATCTAACTTCGATTGATTTACAAACAGGTACTGCTTTAGTTTTTGGAAAAGGATCAAAGGAAAGATATGTACCTCTAGGGAATTATGCAATAAACTCCTTAAAAAACTATCTTGATGTTCGTTTGAACTTGAACCCAGAAATTCAGGAAAAAGCGTTATTCCTAAATAAGGATGGAAAAAGGTTATCAGATCGATCTGTAAGACGAGTTGTTGACAAATATGTGAAGATGTTAGCCGTTTCTAAAAAAATAAGCCCTCATACTTTACGTCATACATTTGCTACTCATTTATTAAATGCTGGGGCAGATTTAAGAACGGTACAGGAACTTTTAGGACATGTTAATATATCGACAACCCAGATATATACTCATATCACAAAGGAACGACTACAACAAATTTACAATCAATCACATCCTAGGGCGTAAATCATGTCTATTTTTTATTCAAAAGAAAATTTTCTGAATATAAGCCCCTTATTATGGGAATAAAGGAGGGTGAAAGGAATGGATCAGACCTTTCATGCTACAACAATTTTTGCGATACAGCATAATGGTCAATCTGCAATGGCTGGCGATGGTCAAGTCACATTTGGAAACTCTATGGTGATGAAGCATAACGCCAAAAAAGTAAGAAGATTATACCGTGGAGAAGTTGTTGCTGGTTTTGCTGGATCTGTGGCTGATGCATTTACATTATTTGAAAAGTTCGAAGGAAAGCTTGAAGAATATCATGGGAACCTTCCTAGAGCAGCAGTAGAGCTTGCTAAGGAATGGAGAATGGATAAGGTTCTAAGAAAATTAGAAGCGATGCTAATTGTGATGAATAAGGAAAACCTGTTGTTGATTTCTGGAAATGGCGAGGTTATTGAACCAGATGATGGTGTTCTTGCTATAGGTTCAGGTGGTGCTTATGCATTATCAGCAGGTAGAGCATTAAAAAATCACGCCCCTCATCTTACAGCAAAAGAAATTGCAGAGTATTCATTGAAAACAGCAGCTGAAATATGTGTTTTTACAAATGAACAAATTGTCATTGAATTTTTATAAGGGGGGAAAGAAAAATGGTTTCTCAGCAACCCTTAACACCTAGGCAAATCGTAACAGAATTAGACAAATATATTGTTGGCCAAAAAGATGCTAAAAAAGCAGTTGCAGTCGCATTGCGCAATCGATATCGTAGAAGTTTAATTAATGAGAATATCAGAGACGAGATCGTTCCAAAAAATATATTAATGATTGGTCCAACAGGTGTAGGAAAAACTGAAATTGCAAGACGTTTAGCAAAGCTTGTTGGTGCTCCTTTTATTAAAGTGGAAGCTACGAAGTTTACTGAAGTTGGTTATGTTGGTCGAGATGTAGAATCAATGGTGAGGGATTTAGTAGAAACCTCTATCCGCATTGTTAAGGCAGAAAAAACAGAGCAGGTAAAGGATAAAGCAGAAGACTTAGCAAATGAAAGAATTGTAGAAATTTTAGTTCCAGCTCAAAAAAAGAACAAAAATATAAAAAATCCATTAGAAATGCTGTTTAGCAATCAGGAGCCAGAAGAAAAACCTGGTTCTGAGCAACAGGAAAATGATTTAAAGGAACGGCGTAGACAAGTAAGATTCAAACTACTTAGTGGGGATCTTGAACAGGATATTATTGAAATTGAGGTTGAAGATAGTGCTCCTTCTATGTTAGAACTTTTTTCAGGTTCAGGTGTAGATCAAATGGGGGTAAATATGCAAGATGTTTTAGGTAATTTAATGCCTAAAAAATCTAAACGTAGGAAATTATCAATTAACGAAGCCAGAAAAATAATCATACAGCAAGAGGCTCAAAAGCTAATTGATATGGATGAGGTAATCCAAGAATCTGTTGATCGAGCAGAACAATCAGGAATTATCTTTATTGATGAAATTGATAAAATTGCTAGTAGAGAAAGAGGTCCTGATGTTTCTAGAGAGGGTGTTCAACGAGACATTCTACCAATTGTTGAAGGATCAACAGTGATGACAAAATATGGACCAGTAAAGACTGACTATATATTGTTTATTGCGGCAGGGGCTTTTCATATGTCTAAGCCATCAGACTTAATTCCGGAGCTACAAGGGAGATTCCCAATCCGTGTTGAGTTAAAAGACTTAAAGGTAGAGGATTTTGTTCAAATATTAATTGAACCACAAAATGCCCTGATTAAACAATATATTTCATTAATTGAGACAGAAGGCATTAAAATCGACTTTACTGATGATGCTATATATGAGTTAGCCAAACTGGCTACTGAAGTAAATCAGTCTACAGATAATATTGGTGCAAGAAGATTACACACAATTTTAGAAAAGTTACTAGAAGATTTATTGTTTGAAGCACCCGATATTTATCTAGATAAAGTAACTATTACACCAGAATATGTTAATGAAAAACTGGTTGGTATAGTAAAAAATAAAGATTTATCACAATATATATTGTAAAAATAATTAGGAGGAATTTCAGTATCATGGATTTATTAACGAAAACAAGAAGGATTAATCGTCTACTTCAAAAGGCGGCAGGGCACGCAGTAAACTTTAGTGAAATGGCTGAAGTTTTAAGTGATGTGATTGAGGCCAATATTTTTGTAGTTAGCAGAAAAGGGAAAATTATCGGTCTATCTATTTATCAAGAAATAGAAAATGACCGTATTAAGCAGATGTATAAAGACAAGCATTTTCCTGAAGAGTATAACACTTTATTGCTAAAGCAAGATGAATCTGTATCGAATATTGGTATAGATGACCCTCTTACATCATTTCCGGTAGAAATGAAGGATATTTTTAAAGATAGCTTTACTACCCTTGTACCAATTATGGGTGCAGGAGATCGACTTGGTACATTAATTTTAGGTCGCTTAAATCAAAAGTTTGATAATGAGGACTTAATCTTAGCGGAGTATGGCGCTACTGTAATCGCAATGGAAATTCTAAGGGAAAGAGCAGAAGCGATTGAAGAAGAGGTTAGAAGTAAAGCAGTTGTTCAAATGGCGATTGGTTCATTATCCTATAGTGAGTTAGAAGCAGTTGAACATATCTTTGAGGAGTTAGATGGAAAAGAAGGTTTATTAGTAGCAAGTAAAATTGCTGACCGTGTAGGAATCACTCGCTCAGTGATTGTTAATGCTCTTAGAAAGCTTGAAAGTGCAGGGGTTATTGAATCTCGTTCATTAGGAATGAAGGGTACATATATTAAAGTTCTTAATGAAAAGCTACTGTTTGAGCTAGATAAGCTTCGAAACAACTAATAAAAACAAATCGTTAATTTTTAAAAACTTCTGGTAAAGTTTATTCTTTACTTGAAGTTTTTTTTTTTCGCGAATAGAAAACCATAAAATTTGCTTTTAGAAATAAGAAAAGTTATAGCAAAATAGGTCGTTAGATTTATATTTGGCGTTAGCAAAAGGTAATATATGTAAAAATAAATGTTTATAGTAATAAAATAAATTTTAGAAGATATTTCCTTAAAAAAAATGTCGAAGTATGCAGGATTTTTGGTTTTCAATATGGAATAGCATAGAATGAAGAATAACCATTTTATATGTTTGAGTTAAATAAACCTTATGCTCGCATATGAAAAGCATCATTTATGCTTGATGTTAAAAATTTTTACAAGCGAGGCTTTTCTTAGGAGGATGGAAATGAAGTTATTAAATAATACAGGAAACTTAGAACGGGCTTTGGATGTATCATCTTTAAGACATCGTTTAATTAGCAATAATATTGCTAATGTAGATACACCAGGATATAAGACATCAGATGTATCCTTCCAAAACATATTAGAAAAAGAACAAGCTAGATTTATTGGTAAAAGAACGAATCAAAAGCATTTAATCATTGGTGAAAATGAGCAAGATCCTAAGATTCTGGTTGATCAACAAACGTCATTACTTAATAACGAGAATAATGTTGATATTGAATATGAAATGACAAAGTTAAGTGAAAATAACCTTTATTATCAGACACTTACTCAAACCATTAATAAGCATTATTCCATGCTAAGATATGTAATTACGGAGGGGAGACGTTAACCATGAAGATTTTTAATGGAATGAATATTAGCGCCTCTGCATTAACTGCACAGCGATTAAGAATGGATGTAATTTCCGCCAATATAGCAAATGCAGAAACTACTAGAGGACAATACATAGATGGTAAATGGCAGCCATATACACGGAAAATGGTTGTATTAGAGCCTAATAATGGTAGCCAAAGTTTTAAACAAGTTTTCAATCAATATATGGATTCGAGTAATGAAGCTCCGATTAATGGGGTTAAAGTAAAAAAAGTTGTTGATGATACTGCACCTTATAAAAAAATGTATCAACCAGATCATCCTGACGCTGACGAGGAAGGGTTTGTTCTTCTACCAAATGTTGATTTATTAAAAGAAATGGTAGATATGATTTCCGCTACTCGTTCTTATGAGGCGAATGTGACAGCGATGAATTCCACGAAATCTATGCTTTTAAAAGCGTTAGAGATTGGTAGATAAGAGGGAGTGAATTAATAATATGATTAATGGAGTTCAACCAATTAATCCCAATGTTATTGTGAATAAAGCTAGTTCGATTCAAGACAAGGATAACGCAAGCAGCTTTAGTAATGTGTTTTCAGAAGCGATAAAAAATGTTGAAACGGAGTTAAAGCAAGCACAGGACTTATCAAATCAATTAGTTAATGGTGAAGTGCAAGATCTTCATCAGGTCATGATACAAATGGAAAAGGCGAATCTCGGATTGCAGTTAACTGTGCAGGTTCGAAATAAAGTTGTAGAAGCTTATCAAGAAATTATGAGAATGCAAGTATAATTGCTAGTTAATATGAGGAGAGAGTAAATAGTGAATTCATGGATAGAAAGCTATAAGCAAAAGCTTCTGCAGTTTTGGCAAACCTTAGAAAAACGACAAAAAATCATGCTAATAGCCACAATCGTATTTTTAATATCTTCCCTTTCTATTTATGCTATTTTGGCATCAAAACCAAAATATGAACTAGCATTTGTTGGCCTTAATGAAAAAGAGGCCGGAAACGTTGTTGCAAAGTTAGATGAGATGGGAATTATTTATCAATTATCTTCTGATGGACGTAATATTTCTGTTCCAGAATCACAAGCTGCAAAAGTAAAGGTGACAATGGCTCAGGAATTAGATAATGGAAGTATTTATAACAAATTTTTGGACAACTCCACTTGGGGGATGACAGACGCTCAATTTAAGCTTATAGAAAAAGGGGCAATTGAGCAGGAAATAAGAAATTTAATTGTTGAAGGAATTAGAGGGATTAACGATGCTAATGTGATGATTACTCTTCCTCAAGAAAGTGTTTTTTACTCTGAAGAAGATAAAAAGGCGACTGCTTCAGTAATCGTTGATCTAGAGCCTGGCACTACTTTAAATCCTCAACAAGTACAGAGTATGTACAAGCTTATATCTCGAAGTGTGCCTAATCTTCCAGTTGAAAACATTACCATTACAAATCAGTATAGTGAATTACTTGAATACATAGATGAACAGTCTAGTAATTTTAATGGGAATGCATATAACTCTCAAAGAGAAATACAAAAGGAATTTCAACAGGATATTAAAAATGAGCTTCAACAAATGTTAGGGAATATGCTTGGTAGTGATAAAGTTGTCGTAACTGTTTTTGCAAAACTGAATTTTGATCAAAAGAAAGAGACTTTTAATCTAGTAGAACCAGTTGTAGATGATAAAGGGATAGCAATTAGTGTAGAAAAAATACAAGAATCATTTTCAGGCTCGGGTAATCCTGCCGGTGGTGTTGCTGGCACTGGGAATACACAAATCCCCGGATATCAGGCTGGAGGAGACTCTAGTGGTGATTATGAACACTTAGAGGATAGAGTGAATTATGAGGTTAATAGGATTTCTAAAGAGGTAATTAGTAGTCCATACCGATTAGATGATTTAAGTATTAATGTTGTTGTTGACTTAGATGATCAGGACCCTAAATCTGCGCAAACAACAGAAGCAATAAAAGAATTGATTAAACCGATTGTTTTAACAGCACTTAATGATCAAGCTCTAGAGGAAAGCTCGTTAGACCAGAAAATTGCGGTTATCGCTCATACCTTTGAACGAAAGGATATAGGTATTAATGGATCTACTGGCAACGGAATGTCTCCATTAATGTATTATGGTTTAATTGGCTTAGCAGTCTTAGCTATTGGTGGTACTGGTTATGGTGTAATCAGTAGAAAACGCAAAAAACAACAACAGCTACTAGAAGAATTAGAGTTAGCAAATGCAAAAGAAGAACAAAGAATTATTCCAGAATTTGATTTAACACCGACACTTACTGAAGAAGCAGCACTAAGAAAAGAAATTCAAAAAATGGCCAAGCAAAAACCTGATGAATTTGCTAAATTAGTTCGTACATGGCTTGTGGATGAATAGGAGGTGGAAACGTGGCTAGACTTCAGGAACTGAACGGAAAACAAAAAGCGGCGATTCTACTTATAAGCTTAGGACCCGAAGTATCTGCAGAAGTGTTTAAGCATCTCCGTGAAGATGAAATCGAGATGCTAACACTTGAAATTGCAAATATGAGGAAAATTGAATCCAACGATAAAGAAAAGATTTTACATGAATTCCATCAAATTGCTGTAGCTCAGGAGTATATTTCACAAGGTGGAATCGAATATGCAAAGGATATTCTAGAAAAGGCATTAGGCCAACAAAAGGCGATCGATGTTATTAACCGTTTAACGGCAACATTACAAGTGCGTCCATTTGATTTTGCTAGAAAAACTGATCCTAATCAAATACTTAATTTTATTCAGAATGAGCATGCACAAACCATTGCATTAGTTTTGTCCTATTTACAACCAGAACAATCAGCGATGATCCTGTCCTCCTTGCCACAAGAGAGACAAGCGGATGTGGCAAGAAGAATTGCTTTAATGGATGCTACATCGCCTGACGTAATTACACAGGTAGAACGCGTACTAGAACAAAAGCTTTCTGCTACTTTCCAACATGATTATACGTCAGCTGGTGGAATTGAGAGTATTGTTCAGATTCTAAATGGTGTTGACCGCTCCACTGAACGAACGATTTTAGACACGTTAGAAATGGAGTATCCAGAATTAGCGGATGAGATTAAGAAACGGATGTTTATCTTTGAAGATATTGTTAAGTTGGATAATCGCTCCATTCAGCGAATTATTCGTGACATTGAAAATAGTGATTTACAGTTGGCGTTGAAGGTTGCTAGTGAAAATGTTAGAGATGCTATTTTCAGAAATATGTCTAAACGTATGGTTGAAACATTTAAAGAAGAAATGGAATATATGGGTCCGGTTCGTTTGCGTGATGTTGAAGAGGCTCAAACTAAGATTGTAGCAATCATTAGACGTCTGGAGGAATCTGGAGAAATCATTATTGCTCGTGGTGGAGGAGACGATATCATTGTCTAGAATTTTTAAATCCGTCCATCTTAATGAGAAAGATAAAAAGCTTATAGAAGTAAAAAAAACGATAGTTCCACAAGAGACTGGAATAAGAGAAGCATTATCTCAAGATGAACACCAAGAAATAGAGCTGCAAAAATCGCAAATTCTAATTGATGCTGAAGATATGGCCAAAAGAATCATTGAACAGGGGAGAGTAGCTGCTGAACAATTAAAGGCAGATGCAAAAAATGAAATAGATCAATGGTGGATTGAACAGCGAAATGAAGATGAAGCAATCAAGAATAATGCAGAGCAGCAAGGTTTTAATCATGGTTATGATTCTGGTTTTCAAAAAATTGAAGCAGAATTACAAAATCAATATAAAGATCAAATAGATCAAGCAAAAAAACTTGTGGAAGAGGCTTATCAGCTAAAGGAACAGATTATCCAAGAGTCTGAACCTGTTGTTATACAGCTAGCGATATCCATTGCGGAAAAGATTATTCTTAAAGAAGTAGAGCAAAATCTAGATATAATCAAAGAAATAACGAAAGAAGCCTTAAGGAAGACAAGGGAATATGAAAAAATAACAATCGATGTTCATCCAAGCCATTTTTCTTTTCTGCTAGAAGCCAAAGAGGAGTTGAAACTGGAGATGAATGGACAAGTAGAATTGTTAATTTATCCAGATCCTTTTTTAGTCCAAGGTGGTTGTATCATCAGGACTTCTACTGGAACTATTGATGCCAAAATAGATACGCAGCTAGAAGAAATAAAAAAAGCTTTGTTAGATTTAAGGGAGAATTTGCGAAAATGAGCCTGATGCTAGATATTAACGCGTATCAAACAGCAATTCAACAAACTAACACAATGAGACATTATGGAAGAGTGGCTCAAATTATTGGTTTAACAGTTGAATCTATAGGACCTGAAGCAAAAATAGGCGATGTATGTTTAATTTATCCAAGCAATACAAAAGAACCGGTAAGAGCCGAAGTAGTTGGCTTTAAAAACAATCAAGTTATTTTAATGCCTTTAGGTGAGCTTGGCTCTATTGGACCAGGCTGTGATGTAGTGAATACCGGTTCACCCTTAAACATAAAAGTAGGATTAGGTTTACTAGGACGCGTGCTGAATGGATTGGGGGAATCGCTTGATGGGAAAAAACTACCACCTGGACTACAATATTTTTCAACAAATCAAGCTCCACCGAATCCATTAACAAGACCTAGAATTCACACTCCTCTTCATTTAGGGATAAAAGCCCTGGATGGATTATTAACAGTAGGTAAAGGACAACGTATTGGTATCTTTGCTGGAAGTGGCGTAGGTAAAAGTACTCTTCTAGGAATGATTGCTAGAAATACCTCAGCCGATGTTAATGTGATCGCCTTGATCGGTGAAAGAGGAAGAGAAGTTAGAGATTTCTTGGAACGTGATCTTGGTGAAGAAGGAATGAAGAAATCAGTAGTGATTGTAGCTACTTCTGACCAGCCTGCATTGGTAAGAATTAAGGGAGCAATCATCGCTACTAGTATTGCTGAGTACTTCCGAGATAAAGGTTTAGATGTTAATTTGATGATGGATTCAGTAACTCGATTCGCTATGGCTCAAAGAGAGGTAGGCTTAGCCATTGGAGAACCTCCAGCGACAAAAGGATATACTCCTTCTGTCTTTGCTTTGCTACCAAAGTTACTTGAACGATCTGGGACAAGCCATTTAGGAACAATCACAGGCTTATATACTGTATTGGTAGATTCAGATGATATGAATGAACCCATAGCTGATGCAGTAAGAGGTATTTTGGATGGACATGTTGTTTTGGATCGCAAGTTAGCACATAAAGGTCATTTTCCAGCGATTAATATATTACAAAGTGTTAGTAGGGTAATGAAAGATATTGTGGATAACGTACATCTACAAGCATCTGAAAATCTTAAAAGATTATTAGCCACCTATAGAGATGCAGAGGATTTAATTCAAATTGGTGCTTATCAAAAGGGAACAAGTCCCTTAATTGATCAGTCGATTGAATATTTTCCAATAATCGAGGAATATACGAAACAATCAGTAGACGAAAGAGTGATTTTTGAGGATTCCATTCAGCGCTTAACTAGGACTTTTAAGGAGATTAATCTATGAGTAGCTTTCAGTTTTCTCTGCAAAAGGTATTAAACGTAAAAGAAAAAAACAAAGAGCAAGAAGAGTATCGTTATATGGAATTCTTTAATCATTATCTAGCAGAAAAGGAATATCTTCAGCGTTTAATCCATGAGAAACAATCATTAGAAGAAAAAATGGTAAGTGGTCAATTAAACGGAGTGCGTATTTCAGATATTCATCATACTCAAGGTTATATTACTCATCTTACTTTAACCATAAATGGACAAGAAAAAAAACTAGACAAATTGTATAGTGAATTAGAGCTTAAACAGAAAATGCTCTTAGAGATTAAAAAAGAAGTAAAGATTTGGGACAATTTAAAAGAGAAAAAAAGAGAAGAATTCAACTTAGAAGAAAATCGAAATGAGCAAAAGGAATTGGATGATATCGCTAGTCTCCGTTCTTTTCGTTAGGAGGGGGTAGAATAATGGAAGCATCTCCTGAAAGAACAAATAGCAAATTAGAATGGTTTTTCTTTATCTTTATATTGCCTGTATTATTTATTTCGCTTCTTGCTTTTATTTTGCTCTGGTTTTTAGATTATGATCTTAAAGAAAATGTGTTTGCTTCTTTAAACCAGGTTCCAGTAATTGAAAAAATTATTCCAGATGGGGAAAATTCTAAGCCTGTCGATTCACAGACGATGATTACTAACCTGCAAAAGGCAGTAAATCAAAAGGATCAATCTGTATTACAATTAGAGGCAGAGTTAAAAGCAAAAGAAGAAGAAATGTTGAAGCTACAGCAAAGAATTGAAGGCCTAGAACAAGAAAATAAAACTGTCCTTCTGGAAGAAGAGGAAAGGATTGAAGATCTAAAAAAGCTGGCTAAGGTTTACGAGAATATGAGTGCAAAAAATGCGGCCAAAATCTTAGAAGAATTAAGTTATGAAGAGGCGGTGCTAATCTTTGGACAGATGGGATTGGAACCAAAGAGTAAAATTTTAGAGAAGATGGATCCAAAAAAATCTGCAGACTTGTCTGTTTTGTTAAAGGAACAAAATTACTCTAAGGAACAGGATATTGCAGCTCTACAACAAAGAATAGAAAAGCTCGTTCATGAAATCGATTTGTTAAGAGAAAACGATGTGCAATATCAAGAGCTTGCTATAACTTTTTCAACGATGAACCCAGAAAATGCAGCCAATACTTTAGTTTCAATTGCGGATACTAATCCAAAGCTTGTTTATCAAATTTTGGCTGCTATGGAAAATCAATCACGTTCAATCATATTGAATCAAGTTGATGAAAATTTCAGTTCTGCAAAAGCTGCAGAATTTACAATGGGTATATCAGAGGTAAAAAAATAAGTATCATAGATTAAAATTTTAGTTAAGTTATTATTTTTAAATTTTGAAAGGAGGTGAAAAAAATGGAAACAGCAATTAATGTAAATTCCGTGCCTAATCAAGTAAATCAGAAAATGGTTAATCAAGATAAGAGCACTATAATGAATGGAGATATCTTTTTAAATCTTTTTCAGGATATGTTGGTTGGTGTTAAGAATGAAGGTGTAGAATCACCAATCATTACTATTAATGAAACCACAAAAGAAGAGCAACTTAATCTAGTTTCTCAAGCTATATTAAAGGATTTTCATCTATCTTCTATCACTACTGAGTTGTTTAATGTAACTGTGGATGATACGGAGGAGTCTTTATTAAATACGGATGATGTAACACTAGATTCTCTTCTTGTCCAATTACAGTCATTATTTCAAAACCCATCTAATCTAGCAGATGATTTTAAAAGTTGGTATGAAGGATTAAAAATGGATCAGAAAAGAAGTTTTGATCAATTTATTTTACAATGGCAAGCCAACACTCATTTTAGTGAGAATCAGCAGCTAGATGTAGCCAGTTTGTTCAAACAATTAACCAATGAACAAGTAATTCTTACTGAGATGATTTCAAACTTTCTTAAAGATAGTCAATCTATCGGAAATTTTGCACTGGAAAAGGAAGTTCAAGTGGTTAATTCATCTTTAATCGAACAATCGGGTATTCTCAAAAATCAGAATCAACCACTGGTGAAGGAAAAACTATTATTTCCTACGGCAGTTGCTCAGGTGGATCTCACTAGGATGACTAATTTAAATGGTGAAATTCCACAGCAAACAGAACAAGAACAAGCTGTACTGATACCTGCAAATAGGAGTTTGGCAGACGAGGCAACACCAATTGATATTCGACAGCTTCAGTCTTCTTTTTCGCATCACCTCTTGGCTACAAGGGAAGGACAAAATACTCCAGCATCTTCTTCAGTTGTATATGGAGAAGTTAATGCAAAGGACCTTTCATCAGAGCTGGGTAAGTTGATGATGAAAAACATAAAGCTTCCTAATGGTGTGACTGAAATGAAAATTCAACTTCATCCACATGAGCTTGGTAAAATCGATATTAATCTAACATCACAGCAAGGTAATTTGACAGCAATATTTTTAGCGGATTCAGTAGTAGGTAAAGAAATGCTAGAAAGCTCTCTTCATTTGTTAAAACATTCCTTAGTACAGCAAGGGATCCAGATTGATCGTATTGAAGTGGTAAGTAGTACTTCTAACAATGTACTTAGTGGTGATAATTCAAATCATCATTTGCCTTTTAATCATCAAAACTCTGGCTCTCAACATCAGAATAGCAAAGGCTTTTATCTAGAAGATGAACCTCAACTTTATAATGAAGAGGATATTCATGAGCTAATGGATATTGACGAGGTTAGTGGTTCTTTGCTTGAAACAAGAGGGATAAATTATACGGTTTAAAGGGGGAGAACGTTTGAACATTTCAACGCAGTATTCTACTAATGTAAACCAAACAGCGAGAAAAAGCTTTGAAGAGCAAAGTATTCTTGGGAAAGATGACTTTTTAAAAATCTTTATTACCGAGCTACAAAATCAGGATCCTTTAGACCCTTTAAAGGACAGAGAATTTATTGCTCAAATGGCCCAATTTAGTACTCTAGAGCAGCTTACAAACTTAAGCAAAACCAATGAAAAAATGCTTGCTAATCAAGAGGGTTTAATTCAGGGCTTACAAAGTCTAACCAATTTATTAGAGTCTACTCAAAATCCTATGACTCAATATGGAACATGGATTGGAAAGTTCGGTTCTTGGGCAAATGAAAATAATGAACAAGACTCAGGTCTAATTGATGCAGTAATTAGGAAAGAAAATGAATATTATGCCATCATTAATGGAAACGAAATTCCTCTTGATCAAATCGAGAAATTAGAGTAGGAGGTGGCTGAGGAGTGAGTGACACAAGAATATATCAGCCATATTTTCCGAAGCAAGCTGTATCGCCAATATCAAAAGAAAAACCAATACAGAATCATACATCAATAGCTTTTCAACAGCTTTTGAATGATAAGTTGCAAAATAAGGAATCAATTAAGTTTTCTGCACATGCAAAGGAAAGAATGATTCGTAGGGGAATTGATATTGATACCAATTTGATGAGCAATCTGAACGATGCTATGAAAAAGGCTGAATCGAAAGGCTCGAAAGATTCTTTAGTTGTTTTTAAGGATATTGCCTTTGTCGTAAATGTACCAAACCGTACAGTAATTACTGCGGTGGATGACCAATCGATGAGGGAACATATTTTCACAAATATTGATAGTGCAATAATCATTTAGGCTGGACCCTAAAAGGGAGGCCATATTACCGTTGACTGATTGATACGGTAAATAATGGAGGGATAATTATGTTACGTTCTTTGTATTCAGGTATTTCTGGAATGAGAGGATTTCAGGTTAAATTAGATGTAATTAGTAATAATATTGCAAATGTTAATACACCGGGCTTTAAAGCAGGAAGAGTTGTTTTTCAGGATATTTTAAGTCAAAAAATCTCAGGTGTAACTACTCCAGAGGAAGGGGAAAGAGGGGGAGTTAATCCAAAACAAATTGGTTTAGGAGCCTCTATTGCTGCAATTGATACAGTACATACTCCTGGAAGCTTTATGACAACAAATATACCTACAGATCTAGCCATTGAGGGTGATGGTTTTTTTGCAGTACAAAATGGAGCAGATGGTCCTACTTATTTAACAAGAGCAGGTAATTTTACACGAGACGCAGCAGGGAATTTAGTAACCGCGAATGGATTCCTTGTTTTAGGGGTTGGTGGGGAAGTAATCAATATACCACCTGAGGTTACTGCTTATGAAATTTCTTCAAATGGAGAAATTATAGCAACCACTGTGGATGGTGAAACAGAGGTAATCGCTCAAATAGGATTAGTTAGAGTACAAAATCCTTCTGGTCTAGAAAAAGTAGGGAATTCTATGTACAAAATGACTCTTAACGCTGATTTAGAAGAATTGGAAGTTGTAGAGCCACAAAATCTTGAAATGGGCACTGGTAGCATTATTTCTGGTCAATTGGAAATGTCAAATGTTGATTTATCAGCTGAGTTTACTGAGATGATAGTTGCTCAAAGGGGATTTCAAGCGAATTCAAGAATTATTACCACTTCTGATGAAATATTACAAGAATTAGTTAACTTAAAACGGTAATTGAGGTAATGAGAAAAGTGTAAAGGGAGAGAATATTCTCTCCCAATCCTTATCGAGTATATAAAACTATAAAATTGTGCAGTATAATAGTTTTTTAGGAGTAGCTAGAATGATTAACTTAAATCGATTAGATGGCAAAGAAATTATAATAAATGGTTTACTGATTGAAATGATTGAGAAAATTCCAGACACAATGATTACCCTTACTACTGGTAAGAAAATCATTGTGAAACAAAGTGTAGAAGAAGTTATATTAGCATTTGAAGATTTTATAAAGAGAACACATTCCATAAAACAGAATTAGGAATGGAATGAGGGGGGTTGTAAGTGTTTAAAAATAGAATGCTAAATATATCCATGATGATTATTGTTTCCTTAATAGTTCTTGTTGTTGCTTTCTTTTTCTTATATCAGTTTACTTTTCCTTCAGCTGAAGGAAAGGACAATCCAACTCAACCAAAAGAAAAACCTATTGATGAAATTCTCCCTCTGATTGTTAAGATTCCTAAAATAAATACAAATCTTGGGGATTCGACAATTGTTTCGATTGAGTTAAGTTTTCAAGCAAGTAATAGTAAAACAAAAGAAGAAATTGAGCAAAGAATGTTTCAAATTCAGGATCGAATCAATTTATTATTAAAAAATTTAACGATTGATTCTATTAATACAGAAGAAAAATTGACGCAATTTAAATCCGAATTAAAGAATAGACTAAATAAACTACTACAAGAAGGAACAATTGAGGAAGTTGAAATTACACAACTAATTTATCAATAAACCTTATTTGTTCATTTGGGGTAGGGAGGTGAGTAGAGAATGAGTGAAATACTATCCCAAAGTGAAATAGACGCACTACTTGCTGCACTATCGTCAGGAGAAATGAATGCTGAAGAATTGAAGAAAGAGGAAGAAGAAAAAAAGGTAAAGGTCTATGATTTCAAAAGAGCATTGCGCTTTTCTAAGGACCAAATTCGTAGTTTAACAAGAATTCACGAGAATTTCGCTAGACTTCTAACTTCCTACTTTTCTGCTCTATTAAGGTCTTTTGTTCAATTTACAGTAGTCTCTGTTGATCAATTACCATATGAAGAGTTTATTCGTTCTATTCCTAAAATGACGATTCTTAATATTTTTAGTGCAAAGCCATTTGAAGGGAATATGGTTTTAGAGGTTAACCCTAATGTCGCTTATGCAATGATGGATCGTTTGCTTGGAGGACCTGGTATTGCACCAAGTAAAATTGCAAATCTAACAGAAATTGAAACAATGATCATGGAAAAAATGTTTAGCAAAGCTTTAAACAATTTTGAAGAAGCTTGGAAAAATATTATTGAGTTAACTCCGCGTTTAGAAATGATGGAGGTTAATCCTCAATTTATGCAAATCGTTTCTCCTAACGAAACGGTTGCTGTAATTTCATTTAGTACGAAGATTGGTGATGCTACCGGAATGGTTAACCTATGTCTTCCTCATGTGGTATTGGAACCAATTATGCATAAGCTATCTGTTCATCACTGGTTTTCTCAACAGAAAAAAAATGTAGAGAAAACAGACTATGAAAGCTTAAAAAAGAGAATTAATTATGCGACACTTCCAGTAAATGTGGAATTAGGTAGATCACAAATAACAATTTCGGATCTACTGCAACTTTCAATTGGAGATGTAATACAGTTAGACAAAAAGACGGAAGATCCTTTAACTTTATCAGTAGGAAATCAACCAAAATATTATGTTCAACCAGGACAGGTAAAAGGTAAAATTGCTGTTCAAATTACAGAGGCCATGGAAGAAGGAGTGATTATCGATGAGTAGTGATATGTTGTCACAGGATGAAATAGATGCTCTACTAAAACAAGCATCTAATAGTTCATCTGAAGATGATTTAAATATAAATAATCATTTATCCCCAATGGAACAAGATGCTTTAGGGGAAATTGGGAATATTTCTTTCGGGAGTGCCTCAACTGCATTATCTACGTTGCTAGGCCAAAAAGTAGAAATTACTACCCCGAAAATCTCTTGTATTCATAAAGAAAATATTGTAGATGAATTTCCAAGTCCCCATGTTGCTACACATGTACAATATTTAGAAGGTTTACAGGGGATTAACTTATTAGTAATCCAAGCAAGAGATGCAAAAATCATCGCTGATTTAATGTTAGGTGGGAATGGTCACGTTCAAGACAATCAGTTATCAGAGATGGACGTAAGTGCTGTGCAAGAGGCTATGAATCAAATGATGGGATCGGCTGCAACATCAATGTCTACTATCTTTAACCGTGTAGTAAATATTTCACCGCCTGGAATCGATGTTATTGATTTGCCCCAAGGCCAAGGACAAGACAATATTCCAGATGAAGACGTATTAGTGAAGGTTTCTTTTCGTTTAAAGATTGGGGAATTAATAGATTCTAATATTATGCAAATGACAACCATTGATTTTGCTAAGACAATGGTGAAGAATTTGTTGGGATATGAAGATGTTTCTCAGGATCTAAATGTTAACCCTGTATCCAATCAAAAAATACAGGAGCCACCCATACAGCAACATGTACCAGAACAGCAAACATATAGGGAGCCAAGCTATCAACAGCCTAGTTATCAGCAAGAAGCACCAGCATATTCTAACTCCTATGAGCAAAGAAGAGGCTCTGAATTTGGACATGCTAAGGTTCAAGCTGCTCAATTCGCTGATTTTGAAGCCCCAAGAGCAGGTGTAGGTCATTCTGATCCGAATTTAGATTTACTATTGGATATCCCACTACAAATAACAGTGGAACTTGGAAGAACCAAAAAGCTAATTAGAGATATTCTTGAGCTTTCTCAGGGATCAATCATTGAATTAGATAAGCTAGCGGGCGAACCAGTAGATATTTTTGCTAACAATAAATTAATAGCAAAAGGTGAAGTTGTAGTAATTGATGAGAACTTTGGGGTTAGAGTAACTGATATTATTAGTCAATATGAAAGAATTCGGAAATTACAATAGTATTGAGAGGAGAGCATAAAGCATGAATAAACGAATTTTAATAGTAGATGATGCAGCTTTTATGAGAATGATGATTAAGGAGATTTTGTCTAAAAATGGATTTGAGGTTGTAGGAGAAGCAAGTGATGGTGCTCAAGCAGTAGAAAAATATAAAGAGCTTAGCCCTGATTTAATTACATTAGATATTACCATGCCTGAAATGGATGGCATCTCCGCACTAAAGGAAATTAAGAAAATGGATTCCAATGCAAAAGTTATCATGTGCTCTGCAATGGGACAGCAAGCAATGGTTATCGATGCGATTCAAGCAGGAGCAAAGGATTTCATAGTAAAACCATTCCAAGCTGATAGAGTTATTGAAGCAATCACTAAAGCCTTAGGTTAATGGAAATGAAAATGAAAGTGAAAGTTAAGGCTATAACTCTTGTTTTTATCTTTTTCAAAAGCAATATTATATTTGCCGAGGGAATCAACAATCCTACTATCAAACCAGATAGTACAAGTTTATTTCCTGCATTGTTTCAGTTGATTTTTACACTAGGATTTATTTTAGGACTATTGTATTTTGTATTTCGCTTTCTTTCAAAAAAAACTGGAAGCTATCGAAATCCTATATATAAGCATTTAGGAGGACTTCCTTTAGGACAAAATAAGTCTGTCCAATTAGTAGAAATTAATAATAAGGTGTATATCTTAGGCGTTGGTGAAAACATTCAGCTTATACAAATGGTTGATGATCCAGAAGAAGTAATTGCAATGAAAGCCAGTAATTCATCCAATATGAATGAAAATAATTATTTAAAAGATTGGATGAAACAAATAAAAGAAAGTCCATTGTATAGAACGTGGATGAGCAAATGGGCACAAAAAAAGGTTTCAGGATTACAGCCACAAAATTTTGAACAGATACTCTCAGGAAAAATGGAAGAATTAAAAGAAAGAAGAAATGAGAAAATGGAGCAGTTATTTGAAGACGATTATATGAAAAAAGAAAGAGATAACCATGAGTAAAAAACAGAAATTAACTACTACTTTCATTTTCTTAGTCATCCTATTGAGTCTAGTAATTGCTCCATCCATTGCACTAGCTGAACCCGAGGTAATATTACCAGGAATAGATTTTAATGTAAATTCATCAAGTAACCCTGAAGATGTAGTTACAACAGTTCAAATATTGCTTATGCTGACTATTTTATCTTTAGCACCAGCAATTTTAATCTTAATGACTAGCTTTACAAGAATAGTAATTGTTCTATCTTTTGTTCGAAATGCTTTGGCTACTCAGCAAATGCCGCCAAATCAAGTGATTATTGGCTTAGCATTATTTTTAACCTTCTTTATTATGGGACCTGCGCTAACAGAAGCAAACGAGAATGCATTACAACCGTATTTAAATGGCGAGATTACGCAGGAAGTAGCACTGCAAGAAGCAAGTATGCCATTTAAACAATTTATGATCAAACAAACTCGAGAAAAAGATATCTTATTATTTTTGAATTATGCAAAGCTTGAAAAACCCAAAAGTATAGAGGAAATGCCATTAAGAATATTAGTGCCAGCTTTTGCGATTAGTGAATTAAAGACCGCTTTTCAAATGGGATTTATGATTTTTATTCCCTTTTTAGTCATTGATATGATTGTGGCTAGTGCGTTGATGGCAATGGGGATGATGATGCTACCACCAGTAATGATTTCATTACCATTTAAAATTCTATTATTTGTATTAGTTGATGGTTGGTATTTAGTAGTCAAGTCATTACTAGAAAGCTTTCATTAGGGGGATTAGGATGTCGCAAAACTTTATTATTCATATTTTTGAACAGGCTGTTTATACGATATTAATAGTTAGCGCTCCTATGCTCGGATTGGGTCTATTAGTGGGACTTATCGTTAGTATTTTTCAAGCAACAACACAAATTCAAGAACAAACATTAGCATTCATTCCGAAAATTGTAGCTATTTTGATCGCTTTTATCGCTTTTGGACCGTGGATGCTTACTAAGTTAATGGAGTTTACATACTCTATTTTCAGTCAATTAGGGGCTTTTATAAGCTAATTAGGTGATTAGGAGATGCTAAATACATCAATTGTATATGCTTTTTTGTTAGTGCTAGTTAGAATTACTGCCTTTATGGTTACTGCTCCCGTTTTTTCTAGTAAAGGGATTCCTAATCATTTTAAGCTAGGGTTAAGTTTTTTCGTGGCCTTAGTTATTTATCCTACACTGTATATCGGTAATCAGGAAATTTTGTTTAATAGCAATTATATTATTTTATTATTAGTGGAAACTATGATTGGATTATCACTTGGCTGGCTTGCCCAATTAATTTTTTCAGCAATTCAAATTGCTGGTGCATTTATAGACATGCAGATTGGGTTTGCCATTGCTAATGTTATTGACCCACAGACAGGGGCACAAAGTCCATTAATGGGTAATTTTAAATATACATTTGCTACTCTTTTGTTTTTGACCATTAATGGCCATCATCTTTTCTTAGATGGTTTAATTAATAGCTATCAGTTAATCTCTTTTGAGCTAGATTGGCTAAGCAAGCTAGATGATGCTTCTACACTAGTTTTTGTAATGAATACATTTTCGAAAATGTTTTTAATTGCATTTAAAATAGCTGCTCCTATTGTTGGTAGTTTATTTATAGCGGATGTAGCTTTAGGCATTGTTGCTAGAACAGTACCACAATTAAATGTTTTTGTAATTGGCTTGCCATTAAAAATTTTGCTTCATTTTTCTATTTTGTTAATGATTACACCTGCTTTATTTTATATGTTTAAAGAGGTTTTTTATGAAATTTTTGTAACTATGAGGCAATTTATGGAATTAATGGGGAATTAAATGATGAAACAACTAAAAATGAATCTCCAGTATTTCTCTGGAGAAAAAACAGAAAAAGCAACCCCGAAAAAAAAGCAAGAGTCAAGGAGAAAAGGACAGGTTGCTAAGTCATCAGAGCTGCCTTCCTCTCTAATTTTTTTATTTATCTTTATTTCGTTTTATATTTTAGGTTCCTATTTTGGAGATCGACTACTAATAATTTTTCATAAAATCCTCTATCAGTATATTAGTTGGGAGGTTACCGAAAGTAATCTTCGACTCATTAGTTTAGAACTATTGACTGATGTAATGTGGATAATTGCACCTATTTTTATTGTTACAATTATAGCTGCAACACTTGGAAATATAATACAGGTAGGTTTTTTGTTTACCGGAGAACCCTTAAAGTTTAACTTAGAGCATTTAGATCCTATTAAAGGATTTAAGAGAATTTTCTCCAAGAGAGCAATAGTGGAATTGCTTAAATCATTATTTAAGATCAGCATTGTCTCCTATGTTTCCTTCTCTGTGGTCTTGGATAAAAAAGATGTGCTTTTTCAGTTTTCCCATATGCAGCTAGGGGAAATTTTGGTTACGATAGGAAAACTGATATTTGAAATTGGAATTAAAGTAGCTTTTTTATTAATCATTTTATCTGCTTTAGATTATTGGTATCAAAGATATGAGTATGAGAAAAATCTTCGCATGTCAAAACAGGATATAAAGGATGAGTATAAAAAAACAGAAGGAGATCCATTAATTAAAGGCAAAATCAAGGAAAGACAGAGACAAATGGCCATGAGCAGAATGATGCAAGCTGTACCCGAGGCTGATGTTGTTATTACAAACCCGACTCATTTTGCTGTAGCGATTAAATATAAGCCAGAACTAATGGACGCTCCACAGGTAATTGCAAAAGGGCAAGATCACATCGCTTTCAAAATAAAAGAAATTGCTAAAGAAAACGATATTGTAACAGTAGAAAATAAATGGCTTGCACGAGCTATTTTTGCACAAGTAGAAATTGGTGACTCAGTTCCGACTGAACTTTATCAAGCAGTAGCAGAAGTGCTTGCATATGTATATAAAATTAAGGGACTCGTTAAGTAGTGGCCGTCATAGGAGGGACAAGCATGAATTTTCTAAAACAATCAACAGTACCAATAGTTGTCGTTGCGATCGTAATGATGATGGTACTACCATTACCAACACCATTACTTAGCTTTTTACTTATAATAAATATTTCTTTGTCTTTAACTATCATGCTAGTAGCAATGTTTACCAAGGAACCCTTGCAATTTTCTATTTTTCCTTCGTTATTATTACTGACAACTTTATTTCGACTTGCTTTAAATGTTTCAACAACACGTTCTATTTTAACTGTAGGAACGGCTGGTAATGTAATTGAAACCTTTGGTGAATTTGTTGTAATGGGAAAACCAGTTGTTGGTTTTGTTGTATTTTTAATATTAGTGATTATTCAATTTATTGTAATTACTAAAGGGTCTGAACGAGTTGCTGAGGTAGCTGCACGATTCACCCTAGATGCGATGCCAGGGAAACAGATGAGTATTGATGCGGATTTAAATGCAGGGTTAATAACAGAACAAGATGCAAGAGCAAGAAGAAGAAAGATTGAAAGAGAAGCAGATTTTTACGGTGCTATGGATGGAGCAAGTAAATTTGTTAAGGGAGACGCTATAGCTGGGATTATCATTTTGATTGTCAATGTAATCGGTGGACTAATTATAGGTATGCTTGAATTTGGTCTTAGTATTGGAGAGTCTGCCTCAAAATTCACCTTACTTTCGATTGGTGATGGTTTAGTAAGCCAAATTCCCGCCCTTCTAATTTCGATTGCTACAGGTATCATTGTAACTAGGGCTGCTTCTGAGGGGAATTTAAGCGAAGATATTACAAGTCAGATTTTTGCATTTCCAAAACTGTTATACATAGTTGCGGGAACGATTGGTATGCTAGGTCTTTTCACACCACTTCATCCTATATTAACCCTACCAATTGCAAGTGTATTAGCTATTAGCGGTTATAAGATGCAAAAAACTCAGATACAGCAAAAAATAATAAGCGAGCAATTAGAGGACCAGCAGGAAATGGAGCAGGTACGAAGTCCTGAGAATGTAGTTCAATTACTCCAAGTAGATCCTATAGAATTTGAATTTGGATATAGTTTAATCCCTTTAGCAGACGCTAAACAGGGCGGGGATCTTTTAGACCGTGTCATCATGATTAGAAGACAGATTGCCCTTGAAATGGGGCTGTTGGTTCCTGTGATACGAATTCGGGATAATATTCAATTAAAACCAAACCAATATGTGATAAAGATAAAAGGGAATAAAGTTGCAGAGGGAGAATTGTTACTTGATCATTACTTAGCTATGTCGACAGGAATTGAAGATGAATCAATTATTGGTCTTGAAACAACAGAACCAGCCTTTGGTTTACCTGCATTATGGGTAAATGAAGAGATGCGAGAAAAAGCAGAAATGGCAGGATACACAGTTGTAGATCCTCCTTCTGTAGTAGCTACTCATTTAACCGAGGTTATTAAATCACATTCTTCTGAGATACTTGGGAGACAAGAAGTAAAATCCTTGGTTGATCATGTAAAAGAGTCTCAACCTGCCTTAGTCGATGAGCTTATACCAGGTCTTTTATCTATTGGGGAAATCCAAAAGGTACTTGCTAATCTATTAAAAGAAAAAATCTCTATTCGAAATTTAGTAACCATTTTTGAAACCTTAGCAGATCAGGCAGCTTATACCAAAGATACATCGGTTCTAACGGAATATGTAAGACAGTCTCTTTCAAGACAAATTACCTTGCAATTCACTGAACCAAATCAAGCTTTATATGTGGTAACGATTGGACCTAATCTAGAGAAAAAATTTGCTGATAGCGTTCAACAGACAGAGCAGGGTAGTTATTTAGCGGTTGATCCTAATACATCTCAAATTATCTACCGTAAAATAACAGATCAAATTAATAAAATGATTCAATCAGGAAGATCACCGATTATTTTAACTTCTCCCATTATTCGAATGTATGTACGACAATTTATGGAGAGAACTATGCCTGATGTTCCTATCTTATCTTATAACGAATTAGAACCAAATGTTGAAGTACAGAGCGTAGGGGTGGTGAACTTATAATGAAGGTAAAACGATATGTTGTAGACTCTTTACCAATTGCAATGGAAGAAATTAAAAAGGACTTGGGAAAAGATGCAATTATTTTACATACCAAAAAGATAAAAGTTGGAGGTTTTTTAGGCTTTTTAGGTAAAGAAAAAATGGAAGTCATTGCGGCAATTGACCCAAAACCTTCCCAACCCTCCAAAAATAATGGGAAAGAAATTCAATATGATAAATTAAGTTCAACTAAGAAAATTAATCCTGCTCCTGTTTATACTTCAAATCACTTAGAGCAGGAATTAAAAAATAACTATTCGGATTCCGTCATTAAGGAAGTTCAAGATTTAAAGCAAGTTATTATAAAAATGTTGGTAGATACCAGTCAAATCGACAGCAAACTACCAAGTCCATTAAAGGAATTTTATGACCGACTAGTTAAACAAGGTGTAGATCAAGAATTAGCAGGTTACTTGATCTCTGAGGTAGTACAAAAAATTGAGCAAAATAATAACGACCAAGAAGTGAGCCGTCTTCTAATCGAAGAAATTGTTCGTCTTTTTGCACATAAAGGAATTGAAAAAGGGATAGGTAAAGAGACAAAAATTGTCCATTTTGTTGGGCCAACAGGAGTTGGCAAGACAACAACTATAGCCAAATTAGCTGCAGAAAGTGTATTAAAAGATCAGAAGAAAATTGCTTTCATTACTTCAGATACATATCGTATTGCTGCGGTTGAACAATTAAAAACGTATGCAGAAATTTTTAATGCCCCATTAGAAGTAGTGTACTCACCAGAAGATACAAAAAAGGCAATAAAAAGATTTGAGGATTTTGATTTGATTTTCATGGATACAGCAGGTAGGAACTATTTAAATGATATATATATTGATCATTTAAATGAAATTTTAATTAATGAAAGTATCAGCGAAACCTTTTTGGTATTAAGCCTAAATCAGAAATATGAAGATATTGTTGCGATATTTGAACAATTTAAAAAGGTGAAAATTGATAAGTTATTATTTACTAAATATGATGAAACAAGCACATATGGTTCAATTTTAAATGTTTTGTCAAAATTTCCATACCAGACCTCATTTATTACGAATGGTCAAAATGTTCCAGACGATATAGAAATATTCAACGAAGAAAAGATGGCTAAAGCTCTTTTGGGGGTTTAATCAAATGATATTTGACCAAGCTGAGGGATTAAGAAGGAGAATTTTAAAGGCGAATACGGAAGAAAAAAATCAATTATCTGATAAAAAAACAAAGATAATTACGGTAACTAGTGGTAAAGGTGGGGTAGGAAAGTCAAATTTCACCCTAAATTTTGCCTTAGCTTTACTAGGTTATCAACATCGTGTTGCTATATTAGATGCAGATATAGGATTAGCAAATATTGATGTCTTAATGGGAGTATCACCAAAATTAAATCTACAGGACATGATGGCAGATAAACTTTCCATTTGGGATATTTTAGAAAAAGGACCAAAAGGATTAGAATTCATTGCAGGAGGTTCCAATTTAGAGTTTTTACTGGATCCGCATAAAAATGATTTATCATACTTATTTTATCAGTTTCAGCTGCTTAATGGATATGTAGACACAATCTTAATAGATACAGGTGCTGGTTTATCAAAAGAGTCTTTAAAATTTATTTTATCTTCTGATGAAATTTTCTTAGTTACAACACCAGAACCTACTTCAATAACAGATGCCTATGCCATCATAAAATCAGTAAGCAATAAGAGTAAAGATGTTAAAATTTCTTTAATCATCAATAGAGTAACCACACAAGAAGAAGGAGTAAGCACTTTCCATCGGATTAAGGCGGTTACAAAGAAATTTTTGAACATAAATATACAATTATTTGGATTTATCTATGATGATCATCATGTTACTATGTCTGTAAAAAAGCAAGAACCGTTTTATATTAGTTATCCAAATGGGAGGGCAGCTAAGAGCATAGATACACTTGCTGAAAAATACTTAAAGGAACGAGAGATTGAAATTGTTCAACCAAAAAAAGAGACTCTCGGTATTAGAAGTTTTATTGAAAAAATGACTTACTGGATAAAACAATGAGGTGATTACTTGAAACCTATTAAACTTCTAATCGTTGACGATTCCTTCTTTATGCGCAAAATGTTAGCGGATTTGTTAACAATAGATGGGTTAATCGATGTGATCGGGACAGCTAAGAATGGCCAAGAAGCCATAGAAAAAATAGAAACTCTAACTCCTGATGTTATTACGATGGATGTTGAAATGCCAATATTAAATGGAATTGATGCTTTGAAGGAAATAATGAAAAGTAAGCCAATACCAATTATTATGTTAAGTAGTTTAACAAAAGCTGGTGCTGACATTACGATTAAGGCATTACAGCTTGGCGCTTTTGATTTTGTTGCTAAACCTTCAGGTTCAATTTCCTTTGATATCAAGAATGTGAAGAACGAGCTCATCGATAAAATATTAATTGCTCATCATCAAAAGGAAAAATGGGCTAAACAATGGAATATATATAGTAAGCCAATTCAACATCCTTCAAAGGAAATTTTGATTGAGAACTGTACTTCACAAGGTACTGATACTAATTTATTAGGTATTGTTGCTATCGGAACCTCGACTGGAGGACCAAAAGCATTACAAGAGGTATTACCTAACTTGCCATCAAACTTTCCATATGCTCTATTAATTGTTCAGCATATGCCTGCTGGTTTTACAAAATCTCTTGCTAATCGATTAAATAGTTTATCAGAGATTGAAGTAATGGAAGCAGAAGATGGTCAGCTTATTGAGAAAGGTAAAGCTTATATTGCTCCTGGTCAGTATCATATGGTTATAAATAAACGTGGGGATCAGTATTACATCCGTCTTAATCAGGAACCTCCTGTTGGTCGACACCGCCCATCTGTCGATGTGATGTTTGCTTCTTTAAAAGGCATAGAGATGGATACAATTGCAGTAGTATTAACAGGAATGGGGAATGATGGAACGAAAGGCTTGTTAGATCTAAAAAGTAAATCGAATACTATTGCGATTGCAGAAGCGGAAGAAACGTGTGTTGTTTTTGGAATGCCGAAATCGGCTATTCAAAGTGGTATGATTGATCAGATTGTACCTATTCAAAATATATCATTAAAAATTATAGAGTCTGTGCGAAAACAGAGGGGGTGGCAGTCATGGAAATGAATCAATATTTATCTATTTTTATTGATGAATCCAAAGAACATTTGCAACATCTTAATGAGACATTACTTATGCTAGAGAATGAAAATGAAAATATTAGTTTAGTTAACGAGGTTTTTAGGTCTGCCCATACATTAAAGGGTATGGCTGCAACAATGGGTTATGAAAATATGGCAACATTAACTCATGAGATGGAAAATTTACTAGACTTAGTAAGGAATCAGAAACGAAAAGTAACCACTGATTTAATGGACACTATCTTTAAAAGTGTTGATTTATTAGAAAAAATGCTGGAGTTAATTATTAATGACGGCAATGATCATTTAGATGCTTCTGATATTATTTTACAGCTTCAAGAAATTTCATCCGGTAAAAAGAGTGAACAGAAACAAAAGATTTCTACAAAGGAAAGCTCTGGACAATCAGATGTTTGCTTATTTAATGATTATGAAATTACGGTTCTCTTGCAATCTATTGAATCAGGATACGAGATTTTTCAGGTAGAGATTAATTTAAGTAAGGAAAGTGTTTTAAAATCTGCTAGGGCATATATGGTGTTTAGAGAAACTGAACAGCATGGTGAAATTTTAAAATCAATCCCTACTGTCGAAGAAATAGAAAATGAACAATTTGATAGTCACTTTACGATGATTCTAATTTCTAAAGTGGATCAGGAAACAATCAAAAATGAGATTATGAACATCTCAGAAATAGAAATGGTTAAAATTACATCTATTCCTAAGGATAAATTGCTTCAGTCCAAAGATCAAACAGAGGAGAAAGAAGCACCTCAAACCACAAAAATAAACAATGAACCTAATAATCAAAATACAAATACCGCTAAAATTGGCGGAAAGACAATTCGGGTAGATATTGAACGTCTTGATGAATTGATGAATTTATTTAGTGAATTAATCATCGATCGAGGTAGATTTGAACAATTAGCGGATGAATTAAGGCATGGTGAATTACAAGATACTGTTGAACATATGAGTAGAATCACTAGTAATTTACAGAACATTATTTTAAATTTACGAATGGTGCCGATTGAACAAGTATTTAATCGATTCCCAAGAATGGTTAGAGATCTTGCGAAAGATCTAAATAAACAAGTTAGATTAAACATTATAGGAGCAGAGACAGAGTTAGACCGAACAGTTATTGATGAAATCGGAGATCCATTAGTTCATTTATTAAGAAACGCAGTTGATCATGGACTTGAAGAAGCAAATGAAAGAATTATGAAGCATAAGCCAGAAGTAGGCGAAATTACTTTAAGGGCTTACCATAGTGGAAATAATGTTTTTATTGAAGTAAGTGAGGATGGAAAAGGAATTAATCGTCAAGAGGTTTTAAATAAGGCAATTGAAAAAAATATTATTTCAGTAGAAGAAGGCAAAAATCTTACTGATCAGCAAGTATACCATTTATTATTTTCTTCAGGGTTTAGTACTGCCAAAAAGGTATCTGACATCTCTGGGCGTGGCGTAGGATTAGATGTTGTAAAAACAAAGATTGAATCTTTAGGTGGCACTGTTTCCATTGAATCAGAACTAGATAAAGGTACAAAATTCTTAATTCAATTACCACTTACTCTATCCATTATTTCAGCAATGTTAGTTGTAATTGGCTCTGAAAAATATGCAATACCTTTAAGTTCAATTATTGAGACAGCTATTTTTAAAGAAAAAGAAATTATGTATGCTCATAAACAACAAGTAATCGATTTTAGAGGCCGTATTGTACCTTTAATTTCATTAAAGGGGATTTTGGCAATACCAGAAACCAAAAGGGTAGAAAATGATGATGTATCTGTTGTTATTGTTCGTAAAGGAGACAAAATGGCAGGATTAATTGTGGATAGCTTTATTGGTCAACAGGAAATTGTGTTGAAGTCACTTGGTACATATTTGGCGAATGTATTCGCTATTTCTGGTGCAACTATATTAGGTGATGGACAAGTAGCACTAATTATAGATACTAATGCTTTAATTAAATAGGAGGGGTTAATGATGGAAAAAACAGCAGACAATAAAACAAAAGAAATCAAAGTTATTGTTTTTCGATTAGATACTGAAGAATATGGTGTAGATGTTCAACAGGTAAAATCTATTGAAAGAATGGAGCATATTACTAGAGTTCCAAATACTCCAAACTTTGTTAAAGGAGTTATCAATTTAAGAGGAGTTATTATTCCAATCATCGATTTAAGAAGCCGGTTTGGTATTGAAGAAAATGTTTATGGGGAATCCACTAGAATAATTATCGTACATGTAGAAGAGATGGAAGTAGGATTAATTGTGGACGCCGCAAACGATGTTATCGATATTTCCGAGGGACAAATTGAACCACCTCCAAAAGTAGTTGGTGGAGTTGAAGCAGTCTATTTACGAGGAGTAGCAAAGCTTCCAGAAAGACTACTAATTATGTTAAATCTAGATAAAGTTTTAAATTCTGAAGAAATGAAGCAAATCGCCAAATTTGGTGAATGATAATGAAAAGAGATTTAAACGCACTACAAGAAATTGAACTAGATATTTTAAGAGAAGTTGGTAATATTGGTGCTGGTCATGCCGCTACTGCATTGTCAACCTTAATTCAAAAAACGATTGACATGGAAGTGCCAAAGGTAAATATTGTTTCTTTTGCAGACATTGGAGAGCTTCTTGGTGGAGAAGAACAAATCATGGTTAGTGTTTTCCTACGAGTAGAAGGTGATGCACCAGGTAATCTACTGTTCATGCTGACGCTAGATTCAGCGAAAGAGTTAGTAGAGCAAATAGTATACTCTGAAGAATCTAATTCTGATGAGTTTAATGATATGGAATATTCAGCTTTAAAAGAAATTGGCAATATTTTAGCTGGCTCTTATCTGTCCTCATTAGCTGATTTTACCAATCTGACCTTACTTCCAACAGTTCCTGCAGTAACAATTGATATGGTAGGTGCAATTTTAGGATTTGGTCTGATTCAAGTTAGTCAAGTTAGTGATGTTGCTATTGTTATCGATACTACATTTCTTGAAGGAGACAGAAAAGTAGAAGGACATTTCTTCTTAATTCCTGACCCAGACTCCTTTGATATTCTATTTAATGCCCTAGGTGTTAATTGGTGACCGAGATTGTTAAAGTAGGGATGGCAGATTTAAATGTTGCAGTTTCTCCAAAACGATTACGAACAACTGGGTTAGGTTCGTGTGTTGGTATTGTCCTATTTGATAAGATTCATCGTATTGGTGGACTAGCTCATATCATGCTTCCATCCTCTGAAATGGTGAAAATTGGTGAAATAAATAAGGCGAAATATGCAGATACTGCCATTCCTTTGATGGTGGATATGATGGTTAGTCTTGGGGCCAATAAAAGCTTATTAGTCGCAAAACTTGCTGGTGGAGCCCAAATGTTTCAATTCCAAACGCAGAATGAAATGATGCGAATTGGGCCTAGAAATGTAACCGCCTCAAAAGAAGCCTTAGCGAAGCTTAATATTCCAATCATCGCTGAGGATGTTGGTGAAAACTATGGAAGAACAATAGAGCTAGATACAGAAACAGGTATCTTATCGATTAAAACTGCAAATAAGGGAATAAATGAACTATGAAATATCAAAATAGCTCATGGAAATTTGGCTTAATTCTTGGATTTTTTGCATTTGCTATTGTTTTTTCTATTAATTGGAAAATTAATTTAATAGAAACTGCCTTGATACGTGCTAGTCTAAGTTTTGTGCTTTTCAGTACACTTGGTATTTTAAGCCTTGAAATTTTTAATATCTTTGGAAGTCAAAAAAAATCGGTGATTCATCCACAACCAGAAAATAATGTGAAACAAATGGACAATCAATTATTCAATCAAAAGGAGCAAAATCAAGAAGACGAATTACTTTTTCAACCAATTCAGTTTGAGAAAATAGTTGATCATCAAGAAGTGGTAAAGGGTGTTCGAAATTGGATGAACAGTGATGTTTAAGGAGGATTAACAGCCTATGAAAGGCCAACAACTTGATACATATCAATTGTGGCAATCCTGGCGTATATCTGGCGATGAGCAAGCATATCAGCGATTGGTAGAGCTTTATATTAATTTAGTTGACCAAATAGCCGCTAAAATGAAAAAAAATCTCTCTTCCTTAATTACATTTGACGAGATTAAAAGTCATGGTTTGATGGGCTTGTTAGATGCCCTTAAAAAATTTGAATATGATCGAGGAATTCAATTTGAAACTTATGCCTCTTTAAGAATTAGAGGTGCTATCCTTGATGGAATAAGGGAGAATGATTGGGTTCCCCGATCCGTAAGAGAAAAAACCAAAAAAATTGAAAAGGCCTATCAAGAGTTAGAACAGGTTCATCTGAGATCTGTTTCAGAAGAGGAAGTAATGAAGCATTTAAATTTTGACGAGGTTGAATTTAATCAAAACATAAAAGTAGCTTCTTGGATGAACTTTATCTCATTAGATGAACCAATTGATGAAGATAGTGATCATTCAAAATTATCTAATCTTCCTGATACGGATGATCCAATTGATAAGGCGATGGAGCAGCAATTTTTAAAAGAAGTATTAGCACAAGCTATCACAAGACTACCAGAAAAAGAAAAATTAGTGGTTTCTCTTTATTATTATGAAGAACTCAATTTGACTGAAATAGCGGAAGTCTTAAAATTGTCTGTGTCACGAATATCTCAACTACATACAAAAGCCATTTATCGATTAAGAGGTGCTTTAGGAAGGCAAAAAAAACAACTGCTATAATGGGGGTGAATTATTTTGAAATGGAGTATAGAGGAATTAGAGAGCATACTAGATATTGAACTTTCAGAATCAGAATTCATTGCCACTATAACCTTACAAACATTACCTGAAAACGTAACAGCGATTCCATATAATTTAATGTTAGAATTTTTAGAAAAAAAGAAAATAACGACAGGTATTGATGAGAATAAAGTTCTTGATTTTTGTCAATCCCCTTCATTATTTTTAATGTCAAAAGTAGAGATTGCTACTGGGGTAGAGCCAGAAAATGGCGTAGATGGTTATATTGAATGGGTCGCTTTGCAAAAAGTGAAATCCAATTCTCTTGTTGAAAATGAAAGTGGACGTGTTGATTTTTACTCTCTTAATCAAATTGCAAATATTAAAAAAGGCGAATTGATTGCTCAAAAATATCCAAGTTCAAAAGGAAAACCGGGTATCACTATAACTGGCAAATCAATACCTGCTATCAATGGTAAGGAAGCTATTTTGAAACCAGGAAAAAATACATTGTTGAATGAAGAAAAAAATAAACTATATGCCGCTATAGATGGGCAGGTTTCAATTACTGATAAAGACAAGATCAATGTTTTTCCAGTATATGAAGTACAGGGAGATTTAGATTTCAGTATCGGTAATATTGATTTTGTAGGAACTGTGGTTGTAAGAGGAAATGTTCCAGATGGATTTAAAATCCATGCAAATGGCGACATTAATATTTATGGGAATGTTGAAGGGGCAGAATTAGTGGC
Source organism: Caryophanales bacterium UBA6259 (assembly GCA_002441135.1). Lineage (GTDB taxonomy): Bacteria > Bacillota > Bacilli > Tepidibacillales > Tepidibacillaceae > UBA6259. The sequence goes on from DJVJ01000018.1 coordinate 92,122, forward strand.
CGATGGAAGCATATTTATCCAACGAGGAATAATTGGTCATAATAAATCATATATCAAAGCAAAGAAAAACTTTAAAACATCGTTTATACTTGATGGAGATGTACATGTACATGATACCATTGAAGTAAGTCAAAGTATCATGCATAGTTATGTTACAGCGGGTAATAAGATTGTTTGTAAAGGTAGTAAAGGTATGATTGTAGGAGGCAAATTGCAAGCGGGTAAAAAAGTAGAAGCAATAACGATTGGTAATGAGCTGGCTACAGCAACAACAATAGAGGTAGGAATTAATCCAGAATTAAGGATTGAATTAGATGCTATACAAAAAGAGCGCAAAGAATTAATTGATTCATTGGACAAGGTTACAAAGGCTTTAAAAATATTAGATAAATTGATGAAAACGACTGGGTTGCCCCCTGAGAAAAAAAGTATGCAGCTAAATCTAGTTAATCAGCAAATTTTTATTGATAAAAGATTAAAGGAAATTAAAGAACGCGAATCAGAAATTGAGTTTGAGATGAAGGATTTATCTAATGCATCGATTGAAACCATTGGAAAGATGTATCCGGGCTTAAAATTAGTGATTGGGCAGGATGTTAAGTTTATAAAGACAATGTACCAACACATGAAGTTTATTATAGAAGACGGGGAAATTACGGCTAAGCTTTTAAGATAGTCTTTTAGGAGGTGTAGTGATGAGCTTAAAATCAATCGAATTACAGCAGGTATTGCCAAAATCTGTTGAGATTAGCAAGGTTCAGCACGGAATGCAACATCATCCTATGATCGAAGAAGATATTAAAATAAAAGAAGCCAAGAAAAAAGAAATAGAGAAAAATAAAAAAACGAATAAAATGGAACAAAGTTTGTTACAAGAGAATAACACGACTAGAACACCTAATCGAAATATGGACAAAACTAAAGGACGTTATATAGATATTCAACTCTAAAAAGATAAATGGTGATTACATGAGTATTGAAGTATTGGAGATATTTTTAATCTTAGTCGGGATTGCTTTTTTAATTTATGGGTGGAGAAAAAACTCTAATCAAAGTGAAAGCAAAATGGTTGAGCTGATCAACGATTTAATGCTACAAATTGATGAGGACAATAAAGAGTTTTTATTCCGAATTAAAAATGTAAACCAAGAATTGAAATTAAGTATTGATGATAAAATAGAAGAACTCGAAAAACGTTTGACTCAGCTTGAAAAATCAAATAAAGAGAATAACCTAAAAGTGATCAATCCTAAGTACAGCAGTGTGTTTGAATTATATCAAACTGGGAAAACAATTGATGAAATTGCCAAAGAATTAAACTTAGGGCATGGGGAGATTCAACTAATCATAGAATTACTGAAGAAAGGATTCCCTTATGGTGAAAATGCGTAATTTTTATGTAGGAATAGGTACAGGATTAATCGTTTCAGGTATAGTCACCTTTTTTTATATGAACTTTTTATATTCTCCTAATGAAAAGAATGATCAACTTGAAAATCAACAAACCAATCAAATGAATGTTGATCAGATTAGAAAAATTGCAAATGAATCTAATTTAATTGTATTAACGAATAAAGAGTTAGAAGAAATAAAAGACAATGTAAAAGAACAAACAGAAAAGGTGATTTATTTTGCTGTTTCGCAAGGAATGAACAGTAGTGATATTGCTGACCTTTTGTTTGAGGCGAATATCATAAAAGATAAAGAATTATTTACAGGCCTATTAGAAAAATATGATTTAACAAAAAAAATTAGAGCTGGCGTTTATCTTTATTCACAATCGATGACAATAGAGCAAGTAATTGAAGAAATCACTAAAACATCACAAAAAAATTGGTGAACGTGATGAAAAAAATAAGAATTTTTTTTCCTTAATAATCACAAGTAAGTTGCATCTTCCAACTACTTGTGATATATTATTTTTTGGTGTTAAAAACACACGCTTATCAATTTAGATATGGGTGCTGAATATCTTCAGTGGTATCTAAAGATGAGATAAGCGGAGGAAAAAAACCAAAGGAGGTGTTTAGGTATGGCAGTTATTTCCATGAAGCAATTATTAGAGGCTGGAGTTCACTTCGGACACCAAACTCGTCGTTGGAATCCTAAAATGGAGCGCTATATCTTTACAGAAAGAAACGGAATTTATATTATTGATTTACAGAAGACAGTGAAAAAGGTTGAAGAGGCTTATAATTTCATTAGAGAGGTTGCTGCTTCTGGAAAGAGCATTTTGTTTGTTGGAACTAAAAAACAAGCACAAGACTCTGTAAAAGAAGAAGCAGAACGTTCTGATAGCCACTTTATCAATCAACGCTGGTTAGGTGGAACATTAACTAACTTCTCCACTATTCAAAAGCGTATTGATCGTCTATTTGAATTAGAGACAATGGAAACTGATGGTACATTTGATCTTCTTCCTAAAAAAGAAGTTATTATTCTTAAAAAGGAAAAAGAACGTTTAGAGAAATTCCTAGGTGGAATTAAAAACATGAAGGATCTACCTGGCGCTCTATTTGTAGTTGACCCAAGAAAAGAGCGTATTGCAGTTGCTGAAGCTAAAAAATTAAATATTCCAATCGTTGCGATCGTAGACACTAACTGTGATCCAGACGAAGTGGATTATGTAATTCCTGGTAACGATGATGCAATCCGTGCTGTTAAACTTCTTACTGAAAAAATGGCAGAAGCTATTTTAGAAGGAAGACAGGGAGAGCAAAACTAACCCATAAGATAAACAAAAGGGTGGCCTAAGGGTATAAAACCCCTTTCCACCCTTTTATTTAAATTGATAATAGTGTAAACAATAATCAATGATATATATTACATACTGATAAGGAGGCAATTTTTATGGAAATTACTGCATCTATGGTTAAAGAACTTCGCGAAAAAACTGGCGCTGGTATGATGGAATGTAAAAAAGCTCTACAAGAAGCTAATGGTGATATGAACAAAGCAGCAGATGTTTTAAGAGAAAAGGGTATTGCTTCTGCGGCTAAGAAATCTGGACGTATTGCTGCTGAAGGGTTAGTTGAGTCCTATATTCATGGAAATGGTCGTATTGGCGTACTAGTAGAAGTAAACTGTGAAACTGACTTCGTTGCTAAAACAGATGATTTCAAAAAGTTTGTTAGAGATGTTGCAATGCATATTGCTGCAACAAACCCTCAATATATTCGTCGTGAAGAAGTTGCTGCTGAGGTGCTAGAACACGAAAAAGAAATCTTAAAGCAACAAGCTCTAAACGAAGGAAAACCAGAAAAAATTGTTGAAAAAATGGTAGAAGGCCGTGTTGACAAATTCTATAAAGAAATTTGCTTACTTGAGCAGCCATTTGTTAAAGATCCAGATAAAACGATTGATCAGCTTGTAAAAGAGCATATTGCGAAAATTGGAGAAAACATTAATATTCGCCGTTTCGTTCGTTTCGAATTAGGAGAAGGTTTAGAAAAAAGACAAGATAACTTTGTTGAAGAAGTTATGTCTCAAGTAAAATAAACTATAGAGCTGCTAAGCTTTTGCTGAGCCATGAGCTTAGTAGATGCTAAGCTTTTCTAAAATAGGAACACTTAGTGTTCCTATTTTTTTAAAGAATTGATAAAATAAATAGCAGGAAAAAATTATTCGTTTGTTGAATACAGAGAACGGAGGTCATATTTTGGTTCATCCAATATACAAAAGAGTAGTTCTAAAATTAAGTGGAGAAGCATTGTCAGGACAACGAGGCTATGGTATCGATCCGAAATTCATCTTTTCCATTGCAAACCAAGTCAAAGAAATCGTGGATTTAGGAGTAGAGGTTTCTGTTGTAGTTGGTGGAGGTAACATTTGGCGAGGGGTAGCAGGAAGTAATCAAGGAATGGATAGAGCAACAGCGGATTATATGGGGATGCTCGCTACAGTGATTAATTCTTTAGCTCTACAGGATGCACTTGAAAATATGGATGTACCAACAAGAGTACAAACCTCTATTGAGATGCGACAAATCGCTGAACCGTATATTAGACGCAAAGCAATTCGTCATTTAGAAAAGAAAAGAGTTGTAATATTTGCTGGAGGAACTGGAAATCCATATTTTTCTACAGATACTACAGCTGCTTTAAGAGCTGCTGAAATAGAAGCAGACGTCATTTTAATGGCAAAGAATAATGTTGATGGGGTTTATACCGCAGACCCTAATAAAGACAAAAATGCAGTTAAATATGAAAATTTATCTTATTTTGATATAATAAAGAAGAATTTAGGGGTAATGGATACAACTGCATCCTCTTTATGTATGGATAATCATATTCCATTAATTGTTTTCAATATTTCAGAAGAAGGAAATATTAAACGAGTTATTCTTGGAGAAAAAATTGGAACTTTGATTGGAGGAAATGAGTTTGCCACAGACAATTAAAAAAGACGTAGATGATCGTATGCAAAAAGCAATTGCAACTTTAAAAAAAGATTTAGCCTCTGTAAGAGCAGGTAGAGCTAGTGTATCTATTTTGGATAAAATTCAAGTAGATTATTATGGAACGCCTACTCCGATTAATCAAATGGCTAACGTTTCAACACCTGATTCACGTACATTACTGATTCAACCTTGGGACAGAAGTGTGTTAGGAGATATTGAAAAAGCGATTTTAAAGTCAGATTTAGGATTAACTCCTGGCAATGATGGTAGTGTTATTCGTATTAGTATCCCACAATTAACCGAGGAAAGAAGAAAAGAATTAGTGAAAGTGGTTAAGAAAATGGGAGAAGAAAGCAAGGTTGCAGTTAGAAATATAAGAAGAGATGGCAATGATGATTTGAAAAAGATTGAAAAAGATGGTTCTATTTCTGAAGACGAATCCCGTCGTATGCAGGATGAGATTCAAAAACTAACAGATAAATACATAGATGAAATTGATAAAGTGATATCGACCAAGGAAAAAGAAGTTTTAGAGGTCTAAATTATCGTCCCCCCATTTTCGTGGGGGGATTCTTATCAGTTTTAGATAAATTGGAGGGCTACCATGTTTAAGTGGTTTTCTCAAAAAAAAACAGAGGAAAATCAAGATACTTTAAATTTAGCTTTCATTCCTAAACATGTGGCTATTATTATGGATGGTAATGGGAGATGGGCTAAAGAAAAAGGAATGCCAAGAATCGCTGGGCATAAAGAAGGTATGGCTACCGTTAAGAAAATTACAAAGGCCGCCAACGAACTTGGAGTAAAAGTTTTAACCTTGTATGCTTTTTCAACAGAAAACTGGAATCGACCAGAACAAGAAGTTAAATTTTTAATGAATTTACCCTTAGAATTTTTAAGTAAAGAAATTGATGAGATCATGGAACAAAATGTTAGAGTAAAAATAATTGGTTTTGTGGACCAGCTTCCTAAGCATACCTATGCTGCTGTGAAGGAGGCAGAGGAAAGAACGAAAGAAAATACAGGAATGATTTTAAATTTTGCTTTGAATTATGGGGCACGTCATGAAATTTTGTATGCAACAAAGAATATTGTAGAGCAGGTTCATTCCGGTAATCTAAAAATAGATGATATTGATGAAGAGGTAATCAATAATAACTTATTAACAAAGGATTTGCCAGATCCAGATTTATTAATTCGGACTAGCGGAGAAGTTAGAATCAGCAATTTCTTGTTATGGCAATTGGCATATACAGAACTTTGGTTTACTGATGTTTATTGGCCTGACTTTAACAAAGAGTTATTTTATCAAGCAATATATGACTATCAGAAGAGAAATAGAAGGTTTGGAGCCTTATAATATCAATGAAAAAATTAGTTTTAGACTCGGATAAATGAGGTGTCATATGAAACAACGAATTATTACAGGACTTATTGGTGGAGCAGGGTTCCTGTATCTTGTTTGGACTGGTAATTTACCATATAGCCTTTTGATTCTTACAATGGCTCTAGTTGGCTATTATGAATTTGTAAAAATGAATCAAACTAAGTTGCTTTCACTAGAAGCACTCATTGGTTTCTTATTTGTTTTTAATTTAGTTTATTCTGCTAATCAATCACTTCCTTATGCTTCACAGATAGAGCTATCGGCTTTACTTCTGATTGTTGTTTTTCTATATCTATTTGTTATAGTAGTGAAAAAGAATCAAGTCGATTTTGATCAAGTAGCTTCCTTATTCCTTGGGGCTCTTTATATTGGACTTGGTTTTTCCTATATGCTAGAAACCAGATTTATGGAACAAGGATTAGAACTAACTTTACTGGTTTTGTTTGCTACTTGGGCATCTGATTCTGGCGCCTATTTTACTGGTAGATTTTTTGGTAAACATAAGTTGTGGCCTGAAATCAGCCCAAAGAAAACGATAGAGGGCTCTATTGGCGGAATTACTCTTGCTATTATAGTTAGTTATATTTTTAATATATACGCAGAAATAACAGAGCATGGATTATTGATTATTTGGGCAGCGATTATCATTGCTGTTGTTGGCCAAATCGGTGATTTGGTGGAATCAGCACTTAAACGGAAGAAAAATGTAAAGGATTCTGGTATGATTATACCTGGTCATGGGGGAGTTTTAGACCGCTTTGATAGTTTGATTTATGTCTTTCCAATTCTCCACTTATTACAAATTATATAGCAATCTTTGAGGTGAATAGAATGAAGCATATTGCTATCCTTGGGTCTACTGGCTCTATTGGAACACAAACACTTGAAATTGTCAGAGCAAATCCAGATAAATTTAAAATTATTGCATTATCTGCAGGGTCGAATAGTAAACTTTTATTACAACAAATAAAAGAATTTCAACCAAAGCTGGTATCTGTTTTAACAAAGGAACTTGCAGAAGAATTGCGGAATGACGTAAATTCTTCAACAACAATCGTTTATGGTGATGAAGGACTAATTTTAACAGCAACTCATCCTGATGTCGATTTTGTTGTAACTGCAATTGTAGGAAGTGTAGGATTAAAACCGACGATTGAGGCGATTAAAGCTAGCAAAGTAATTGGATTGGCTAATAAGGAAACATTAGTATCGGCAGGACACCTAGTGATGGATTTAGCAAATAAATATAATGTGCCTATTTTACCAATCGATAGTGAGCATTCCGCAATATTTCAAAGTCTAAACGGAGAAAAGAATTCTCAAGTAAAAAAACTTATTTTGACTGCTTCTGGAGGTTCTTTTCGAGATAAAACTCGAGAAGAATTAAAGCATGTTACTGTTGAACAAGCATTGAAGCACCCAAATTGGTCAATGGGAGCAAAGATTACGATTGATTCAGCAACAATGATGAACAAAGGATTAGAAATCATCGAAGCACATTGGTTATTTACTATGCCCTTTGAAAAGATTGAGGTTATGATTCATCCTGAATCAATTATTCATTCGATGGTAGAGTATGTAGATCGAGCTGTAATTGCACAATTAGGCACACCAGATATGAAGGTGCCAATTCAGTACGCTTTAACTTATCCAGACAGAATTAATCTGGCAGAAGAATCACTTAATCTTGCTAAGATAGGGTCATTACATTTTAAAGAACCCGATTTTAACCGTTTTCCAAGCTTGAGGCTTGCTTACCAATCTGGAAAAGAAGGAGGAACCATGCCTACTGTATTAAATGCAGCAAACGAAATTGCTGTCGCTGCGTTTTTACAAGGACAGATTCCGTTTATTGAGATAGAAAGTTTGATTGAAGAGGTTTTAGAACAACATAAAACTATAAAATTACCAACGATTGAGGCAATTGAAGAAGCAGATCGTTGGTCTAGATTAACGACGCAAAGTGTAATTAAAAGAAAGGAATGGTGATTAATTCTGAATATAGGTCTTGTAATCCAAATCATTTTTGTATTTGCAGCATTGATGTTTGTGCACGAGCTTGGACATTTTATTTTTGCGAAACGAGCAGGGATGTTTGTTAGGGAGTTTTCTTTAGGTCTTGGACCAAAGCTTTTTTCCTTTAAAAAAGGGGAGACACAATATTCATTACGAATTATTCCTTTTGGTGCTTATGTACGAGTAGCTGGAGAAGATCCAGAGGTTGTTGAAATAAAAACTGGACAAACGATTTATCTGAAAACAAACCATAGTGGAATCGTAACAGATATTTATTTACATGATACTGGAGTAAAAACTGTAAAGCTAAAGGTAGATTCCATTGATTTAGAACACAAGCTTATAATTACAGGTGAAGATGAGGAACAAAGAGGACAGACCTTTAAGGTTGCAGAAAACACAATGCTACATTATGATAAACAGACAGTACAAATTGCACCGTGGTCTAGACAATTTGGTTCAAAGTCAATTTTATCCCGTTTCAAAATGGTTTTTGGTGGACCACTATTTAATATTATCGCAACCATAATTTTGTTCTTTATTATTGCAATGATGGTTGGAGTTCCATCTGATGTGGTTTCCTTGGGACCTATTAACGAGGGATCACCTGCTGAGCTGGCAGGTCTACAACAGGGAGATATTGTAGTTACTGCGAATGAGATTCCAATTAAAACAACAACAGATTTAATTACGATCATACAGAAAAATCCAGATAAAGAATTGAATTTGAGCATTTCTAGAGATGGTGAACCACTCAAGATAAACGTTACCCCTGCAAAGGATGAACAAGGTATTGGTAAAATTGGTGCTGTTGTTAGTACACTTGAGCAAGATGCATCTATTTTCCAGGCAGGTTCCTTTGCCTTAAAAAATACGGCTGAGATGAGCAAGGCTATTATTGATGGTTTTGTTATGCTATTTAGTGGCTCAGTGGGAATGAATGATTTAGCTGGTCCTGTTGGCATTATGAAAATAACAGGGGATGCTGCAAAGCAAGGGATTCCAAGCTTATTAAATTGGGCAGCAATATTAAGTCTTTATTTAGGAATCTTTAATTTATTGCCAGTACCAGCCCTAGATGGAAGTCGTTTACTATTTATTACTATTGAAGCTTTAAGGGGCAAGCCAGTTGATCCTAGAAAAGAAAGTATGGTGCATTTGATTGGCTTTGCATTTTTAATGCTTTTAATGATTGTAGTAACGGTTAATGATATTTCGAAAATATTTCAATAAATCAACAGGAAGGTGCAGAGATGGTAAAACGTGAGGAGACAAGACCGGTATTTGTTGGAAACGTACAAATTGGTGGTCAAAAAGATGTTGTTATCCAGTCAATGACGACTACGGATACACGTGATGTTGATGCAACCGTAAAACAAATTGAGAAATTGGCAGAAGTAGGTTGTCAATTAGTTCGTTTAGCTGTTGTAGATGAAGAAGCAGCAAAAGCAATCAAAGAGATTAAGCAACGATCACCTATTCCGTTGGTTGCTGATATTCATTTTGACTACAAATTAGCGTTGATTGCACTAGAAAATGGGATTGATAAAATTAGAATTAATCCTGGTAATATTGGTTCTATCGATAAAGTAAAAAAAGTGGTTGAGGCTTGCAGAGCAAAAGGAGTACCAATTCGTATTGGAGTAAATTCCGGGTCTATTGAAAAGGAAATACTGCAAAAATATGGTCATCCAACGGCAGAAGGATTAGTTGAATCTGCGTTAAAGCATGTTACGATTTTAGAAGAGCTTGATTTTCATGATATCGTGATTTCATTAAAAGCTTCTAATGTACCAATGATGATTAAAGCATATCAGCTCATGGCTGAGCAAAGAAATTATCCACTACATGTTGGAGTTACTGAAGCAGGTACCGTTTTTGCTGGAAGTATTAAATCTGCTGTGGGGATTGGTACTGTTTTAGCTGCTGAAATTGGAGATACAATGAGAGTTTCCTTAACAAGTGATCCAACAGAAGAAATCAAGGTCGCTAAGGAAATTTTAAAGAGTCTTGAAATTAGAACAAATGGACCTGAGATCATTTCCTGTCCAACCTGTGGACGAGCGCAAATTGATTTAATTAGCTTAGCTAATCAGGTGGAAGAGCAAATGTTGAAAATTAATAAACCAATTAAAGTTGCGGTTATGGGGTGTGCAGTAAATGGCCCTGGTGAGGCAAGAGAGGCAGATATTGGTATTGCTGGTGGAGCTGGTGAAGGATTAATTTTCAAACATGGTGAAATAATCCGTAAGGTAAAGGAAACAGAGCTTTATGATGAGTTAATGAAGGAAATAGCAAAAATCATAGAAGAATAAAATTCAAATGAAGTAAGTTTTCTTTAAAGACAGAAGCATGGTACAATCATACTTGTATAAGATTGTACCTTTTTCTTTTCTAAATAGAAAAATAATAACTTAGGTGATCAAATGGGAGATATAAGCAACAAAAATCAACAATTAAAATTATTATTAAAGCAAGCTAATCTGGCTGAGGAATTTATTGAGTCCCACTTTGGAGATGCAATTCTCGAGAAAGTGGAATTAAGCCGGAAAAATAAGCAATGGATATTTCATCTGGTTTTAAATAATTTAATACCCGTTGACGTGCTAGACCTGATGATATCAGAGGTTACACAAAAACTGCAGCATATTGCGATTATTGATTTTGTGTTTAAATTTGTTTCCATAGAAAGAGAAAAGATTGTTCAAGAATATTGGGAGCTTATGATTCGCTCTATTAAAATTCCGCCTAATCTTCATCTTGTATTAAAGAATGCCAATGTTTCCATGGAAAAAAACAAACTTGTAATACAGGTGCCTAATGAGCTAAGTAGAGATATGCTATTGCATAGAAATGTTCCGACGGCATTGTCAGCAGTACTTCATAATTTTGTGGAGGAAAACTGGATTGTTGAGTTTCTGTCACAGGAACAAGAGAATAATCAAGAGATGGAAAGATTTAGGGAGGAATTAGAGGAAGAAAATCGACTGCTCACTGAAGAGGCATTAAATGCTAGAGTAGAAGAATTTGAGCAACAGCCAGCTCCACAGATACAAACTATTAAATATGGCTACGAAATAAAGGATGCAGCAATTCCAATTAGACAAATCGTTGAAGAAGATCGCAATATTATTATTCAAGGAACTGTCTTTCAAACAGAGTTACGAGAGTTGAAAAGTGGAAGGTTCTTACTGATGTTTAACATGACTGACTTTACGGATTCTATTCAGGTGAAGGTATTTATTAGAGATAATAAAGATCTAGATTCGCTAAAGCTGGTTAAAAATGATTTATGGCTAAAGGTAAAAGGACAGGTTCAATTCGATACCTTTTCAAAGGAACTCGTGTTAATGGCCTCTGATATTAATCAAATTGAGGCAATAGAGAGAAAAGACAATGCAGAAGAAAAACGAATTGAGCTTCACGTTCATACTAACATGAGTGCAATGGATGGAGTAGATTCCATAAAAAAATTAGTAGAGCAAGCAGGTAAATGGGGTCATGAAGCAATTGCTATCACAGATCACGGTGTAGTACAAGCCTTTCCTGATGCGCTAGATGCTGGAGAAAAATATGGGGTCAAAATCATTTATGGTTTAGAAGCAAATGTGATTGATGATGGAGTACCGATTGTTCATTATGAGGCAGAACGCGTTTTAAAGGATGAAACCTATGTTGTTTTTGATACGGAAACTACTGGACTTTCTGCAGCTTTAAATAGCATTATTGAGATTGGGGCAGTAAAGCTTAAAAATGGTGAAGTAGTGGAAATCTTTGAAACCTTTGTTGATCCAAAGGAAAGATTACCAAAGAAAATTACTGAAATTACAGGAATTACGGATGAAATGTTAGTAGGTGCCCCTTTAATAGAGGATGCATTGCCTAAATTTATCGATTTTATTGGTGATAGTATTTTAGTTGCTCATAATGCAAGATTTGATATAGGATTTATCCAAATGGGATTACAAAAACTGGGGATGCAGTCTATTTCTAATCCTGTAATAGATACAGTAGAACTAGCACGATTTTTATACCCTAAAATGAAAAACTATAAACTAAATACATTAGCTGATGCCTTTGGAGTAAAATTAGAAAATCACCATCGTGCCTATCATGATGCCGAGGCTACTGGGCATTTATTATGGAAAATGGTTGTCGATCTTGAAGAAAAGGAAATTACAAATTTGATAGAAATTAATCAACATGTTGGAAAAGGAGATTATCGACGTTTAAGACCATTTCATTTAACGGCGTTAGTGAAAAACCAACAAGGTTTGAAAAATCTATATAAAATTGTATCCAAATCGCATATTGATTACTTTTTCAGAAATCCTCGAATACCAAGAAGTGAGTTAACAAAGCATCGAGATGGCTTGTTATTTGGGACAGCCTGTAATCAAGGAGAGCTATTTGACGCATTGCTAACAAAGACACCAGAGGTAGTAGAGGAAATTGCTCAATTCTATGATTATCTTGAGATTCAACCTATTATCCATTATCAGCATTTAATTAGAAAAGGAATCGTTCAAAGTGAAGCTGACATTGTTGATTTATTAAAGCGGATTGTTCAAATTGGCAAAAAACTTTCAATACCAGTTGTCGCAACAGGCGATGTCCATCATATTTCTAAGGAAGAAGAATTATATCGAAAAGTTTTGATTCATAACCAAATTAGTGGATTTCGTTATCATCAATTGGACGATATTTTTCCAGCATATTATCGGACAACAGAGGAAATGTTAGCCGAATTTCAATTTTTAGGTGCTGAAGTGGCCAAAGAGATTGTAATAGATAATCCAAAGAATTTAATTCGTGACGTTGAAAAATTGAAGCCATTCCCTGATGACTTATTTACACCGGTTATTGAAGGTTCAGAGGATGAAATCAGGAAAATGAGCTATGATACAGCAAAAAGCATTTATGGGGACCCACTACCTGAAATTGTTGAACAACGCTTAGAAAAAGAATTAAATAGTATTATTAATCATGGTTTTTCAGTTATCTATCTTATTTCACATAAATTAGTGAATAAATCTTTGGAAGATGGTTATTTAGTTGGTTCTAGGGGATCTGTTGGCTCGTCATTTGTTGCGACAATGACGAAAATTACAGAGGTTAACCCATTACCACCTCATTATTCATGTCCAGAATGCAAACATAGTGAATTTATTCTTGATGGCTCAGTGGGTTCAGGATTTGATTTGCCAGATAAAAATTGTCCAAGCTGTGATATTAAAATGAAAAAAGATGGCCACGATATTCCATTTGAAACCTTTATGGGCTTTAAAGGAGATAAGGTTCCTGATATCGATTTAAACTTTTCTGGAGACAATCAGCCACAAATCCACAAATATACAGAAGAACTTTTTGGCTCAGATTATGTGTTTCGTGCAGGAACAATTTCTACTGTAGCAGAAAAAACAGCCTATGGATATTCCAAAAAGTATCTTGAGGAAAATGGGATTCAAGCAAAAAGCGCTGAAATTAGTCGTTTAGTCGCTGGCTGTACTGGGATAAAAAGAACAACCGGACAGCATCCCGGTGGATTAATGGTCATTCCTCAATATAAGGAAGTTTTTGATTTTACACCTATTCAAAGGCCTGCAGATGATCAAAATAGTGATACGAGAACAACTCATTTTGATTATCATGCGATTAGTGGTCGTCTTTTGAAGTTAGATATTCTGGGTCATGACGACCCAACAGTAATAAGAATGTTGCAGGATATCACTGGAATCAATCCAAAGGACATTCCAATTGATGATCCTAAGGTATATCAAATTTTCAATAGTACAGAGCCACTTGGAGTTACAGCAGAACAAATTGGGACCAATTTAGGTGCCTTAGGTATTCCTGAGTTTGGAACAAAGTTTGTACGTCAGATGTTAGAGGATACACAGCCTACTACATTTGCTGAATTAGTTCGAATCTCTGGACTTTCCCATGGTACTGACGTATGGCTTAATAATGCGCAGGACTTAATTAGAGAAGGAAAAGCGGTACTTGCAGAAGTTATATCGACACGTGATGACATCATGGTTTATTTGATTCAAAAGGGTCTTGATCCTTCTACTTCTTTTAAAATAATGGAAAAAGTAAGAAAAGGAAAAGGATTACAGCCTGAAGATATTGAAGAAATGAAGAAATATGATGTTCCTGATTGGTATATTCAATCATGCCAACGAATTAAATATATGTTTCCTAAAGCTCATGCTGTTGCCTATGTGTTAATGGCGATTCGCATTGCATATTTTAAGGTATATTACCCAATATATTATTATGCTACCTATTTTACTGTTCGAGCTGATGAGTTTGATGTAAAAATAATGTCTTCAGGGTCGAGTGCCATGAGAAGTAAAATTGAGGAAATTACAGAAAAAGGAGTTATGGCATCTCCTAAAGAAAAAGGCCTGTTAACCGCACTGGAATTGGCATTGGAAATGAGTGAAAGAGGATTTCAGTTCAAAAATGTGGATCTTTTTAAATCAGATGCGACTAAATTTATCGTTGATGAAGATGGAAAAAGTTTAATCCCTCCTTTTTCTGCAATTCCTGGCATTGGTGCGAATGCAGCGGTCAATATTGTTCAGGCAAGAGATGAAGGAGAAATACTTTCTATTGAAGATTTTCAACAAAGGGCTAAGGCATCAAAAACGGTTATCGAGCTACTTCAAGATCATGGAGCGTTAAAAGATTTACCTGAAACGAATCAATTATCGATTTTTAATTTCTAATCAAAAAAATCTTTATTTGATAGGAAATAAGTGTTATGATATAATCTTTTTGGTAATACTGTGGATAGTAACGACTAAAGAGTGGGATTTTCCCACTCTTTAGATTTTATAGGTAGCTTTTTTAATCGATAAGAAATTATAACTTTCTTATCGAAATAAATGCAGCTAACCTTTTGCCTACGCCTTAAAAAGGCTTGGCAAAAGCCAAGCTTTTCTAAGAAATGGATGAAAATTTCATAAGGAGGTTAATGTCTTGAGTCAGAAAGTATTAAATACAGTGGAAAAGCTTGCTCTTCCTATTATAGATGAAGAAAATCTTGAGCTAGTCGATATAGAATACAAAAAAGAAGGAAGCAATTGGTTCTTAAGAGTATTTATTGACAAGGAGAGTGGCGTTGATTTAGAGGATTGTGGCAAAGTTAGTGAAAAATTAAGCAAAAAGCTGGATGAGCTTGATCCAATACCAAATGCATACTTTCTAGAGGTTTCTTCACCAGGTGCTGAACGACCACTAAAAAAAGAAAAGGACTTTCTAAAAGCAGTGGGAAAACATGTCCATATTACTACCTATGAACCAATACATAAGGAAAAAGTTTTCGAAGGTAAGCTACTTGTTTATGAACCAAATAATAATTTATTGGTTGTAGAACAAAAGGGGAAGGAATTAGAATTACCCCTTGATAAAATTGCTAATGCCAGACTGGCAATAGTTTTCTAAATAGGAAGGAGGAGAAGCTGTTGAATAAAGATTTTATTGAAGCACTTTATCAGGTAGGAAAGGAAAAAGGAATTGATAAAGAAGTTTTAATTGATGCCATTGAGGCTGCGTTAATCTCAGGGTATAAGCGTAATTTTCATTCAGCGCAGAACGTTAGGGTGGATATTAACAGGGAAACAGGAGTAATTAAGGTTTATGCAAGAAAAACAGTGGTTGAGGAGGTTGTAGACCCAAGGTTTGAAATCTCTTTAGAAGCTGCTCGTCAAACAAATCCTAATTATCACATTGACGATATTGTGGAAATTGAAGTTACACCAAAGGATTTCGGAAGAATTGCTGCTCAAACAGCTAAACAAGTTGTAACACAAAGAATTAGAGAAGCAGAACGGGGAATTATTTTTGAAGCTTTCGTTGACAAAGAAGAGGATATTGTTACTGGTATAGTACAAAGACAAGACCAGAGATATATTTATATTGATTTAGGAAAAACAGAAGCAATGCTTCCTTTGAATGAAATGATGCCAACTGAAAGCTTTAAGCATGGGGATCGCGTAAAAGTCTTTATTACAAAGGTAGAGAAAACTACAAAAGGTCCGGTGATATTTGTTTCACGTACTCATCCAGGATTGCTAAAAAGATTATTTGAATTAGAATCTCCTGAAATATTTGAGGGAATAGTCGAAATAAAATCGATTGCGCGTGAAGCAGGTTATCGTTCGAAAATTGCTGTTTACTCCCATAATGAAGATGTAGATCCTGTTGGAGCTTGTGTTGGTCCAAAGGGTATGAGAGTTCAAACCATTGTTAATGAACTAAAGGGTGAGAAAATTGACATTGTAAAATGGTCAAAGGATCCCGAAGAATACATTTCTAATTCTCTTAGCCCATCTAAAGTGGTTAGTGTTCAAATTGAGGAAGGAGAAAAAATGGCAAAAGTAGTAGTGCCAGATTATCAACTTTCCTTGGCTATTGGTAAAGAGGGGCAAAATGCAAGATTGGCAGCTAAGTTAACTGGCTGGAAAATTGATATTAAGAGCGAATCTCAGGTTCATTAATCGTATAGGAGGTTCTTTCGATGAAAACGAAAAAAATACCTATGCGTAAATGTGTAGCGTGTCAAGAAATGAAGCCAAAAAAAGAATTATTAAGGATTGTACGCACCCCAGAAATGATGATAGAAGTAGATCGAAAAGGTAAAAAATCTGGAAGAGGGGCATATATTTGCTTAAATTCAGAATGCCTTAAAATATCTCAGAAGAAAAAGTCATTAGATCGCGCACTTGAAAGTAAAGTGAGTGATGACATATATCAAATGCTACAGGTGGAGATTGATCAAGCGAATGAATGATAACGGTAATCAGGTTCTTTCATTGTTAGGTTTAGCAGCAAGAGCAGGAAAGATTGTTTCAGGAGAAGAAATGGTTATAAAAGGAATACAAAGGGATAAAGTTCTTTTTGTAATTTTAGCAGAAGATAGTGGAGAAAATAATAGGAAAAGAATTTCTGACAAATCCGAATACTATCAAACACCTTATCGTATTGCTTTTACAAAAGATCAATTAGGAAAAGCGATTGGAAAATCTAGTAGAGTAGTAATTGGAGTTACGGATGAGGGTTTTAGTAAGAGGTTAGAGAAGTTATTGGAGTAGAAATCCGGAGGTGAAGTTTATGAGTAAACAAAGAGTTTACGAATTAGCTAAACAACACAATATGCAAAGTAAAGAAATGTTAAAGGTATTAGAGAAATTAAATATTGAAGTGAGTAATCATATGAGTGTTTTGACTGAAGAAATGATTGAAGCAGTTGAGAAGCATTTTAATCAATTAAAAGAAAAGAATTCTCCTAAAAACAGTAATAAAAAGGTTCAATCTCAGCCTCAACCTCAAAACAAAGCAAAGAATCAAGAGATTATTTCACAAAAGCCAGTGGAAGAAAGTACAAATTTAGTGGGAATGGATGATAAGATGGATCACCAAGAAAATGAACATAATGAAGAAACCAAAGAGGATTTTGAGTATAAGACAAAAACTGATTTTGAAACTGAACAATCAGTTGGCAAAACAAAGAAAAAGACAAAATCACGCCCTAAATTATTTGATGATACAAAATTAAGCGATCAAAAAAATTCTCCAAATAAGCTTAAAACTCAAAAGGGAGTTCCAAACCCTGCATCTGAGGTAAAACCAGTTGTCCAAGAAAATAAACCTAAGAAAATTATTTATACCGGTTCCTTAACTGTAGGAGAATTGGCAAAGCAATTAGGTAAGGAATCCTCAGAAATTATTAAAAAGCTGATGTTCTTAGGAATTATGGCAACAATCAACCAAGAGCTTGACTTAGATGTTATTCAATTAATTGCTGAAGAATATGGTGTTGAAGTAGAAGAAAAAATTATTATTGATGAAGAACAATTCGAACTTTACGAAAATACTGATCGTGAAGAGGATATGGAAGAACGACCACCAGTTGTTACTATTATGGGACACGTTGACCATGGAAAAACGACCTTATTGGATGCAATACGTAATTCTAAGGTTGTTGCTGGTGAGGCTGGGGGAATTACTCAACATATTGGTGCTTATCAAGTTGAAGTTAACGGTAAAAAGATTACATTCCTTGATACCCCAGGACACGCTGCTTTTACTAGTATGAGAGCAAGAGGTGCACAGGTAACAGATATCACTATATTAGTAGTAGCTGCAGATGATGGTGTGATGCCTCAAACCGTTGAAGCAATCAACCATGCTAAAGCGGCCAATGTTCCAATTATTGTAGCAGTAAATAAAATGGATAAGGAAGGTGCTAATCCAGACCGTGTTAAACAAGAATTAACAGAGCATGGCTTGGTACCGGAGGAATGGGGCGGAGAAACCATCTTTGTACCTATTTCCGCATTAAATCATCAAGGCTTAGATGACATTTTGGAAATGATTCTCTTAGTTTCTGAAATGCAAGAGCTTAAAGCTAATTATAACCGCTTAGCAAAAGGAACAATTATTGAATCCCAGTTAGATAAAGGTAGAGGGGCAGTAGCTACAGTTTTAGTTCAAAACGGTACTTTAAGAATCGGTGATCCAATTGTTGCAGGAAACTCCTATGGTAAAATTAGAGCGATGATTAATGACCGTGGTAAAAGAATTAAAGAAGCTGGACCTTCTACTCCTGTAGAAATTACTGGATTAAATGAAGTGCCTCATGCAGGTGATCCTTTCATTGTTTTTGAAGAAGAAAGAAAAGCAAGAGTTATTGGTGAAAAACGTGCAATGAAGGCAAGAGAAAGCGAATTAAATGCTACTGCAAGAGTAACATTAGATGATTTATATAAACAAATTCAAGAAGGCGATGTTAAAGAGCTACATGTAATCATTAAAGGAGACGTACAAGGTTCCGTAGAAGCGTTACAGGGTTCTTTAGAGAAAATCGATATTGCTGGTGTACGAGTGAAAATTATTCATAAGGGTGTAGGAGCAATCACAGAAACAGATGTTACTTTAGCTTCTGCTTCCAATGCGATAATTATCGGTTTTAATGTTCGTCCTGAACCTCAAGCAAGAGCATCTGCTGAAAAAGAAAAAGTAGATATTCGTTTACATCGTATAATTTATAATGTAATTGAAGAGATTGAAGCAGCATTGCAAGGAATGTTAGATCCTGTATATTTTGAAGTGGTTACAGGAAGAGCAGAGGTTCGCCAAGTATTTAAAGCTTCCAATGTAGGAACAATTGCTGGTTCCTATGTAATTGAAGGGAAAGTAGTAAGAAATGGTCAGGTTCGAATCATCAGAGACGGTATTGTTATTTTTGAAGGACAAGTATATGCTTTAAAACGTTTTAAAGATGATGCGAAAGAAGTAAATCAAGGTTATGAATGTGGTATCACCATAAAGAATTATAGTGATATTAAAGAAGGAGATATCATAGAAACCTTTATTATGGAAGTTAAAAAATAATGGTTGGCTAACAATCGATAATACTAAGAGGTGATTTTCATGGCTAAAATTCGTCATGGTAGAGTTAGCGAACAGATCAAGAAGGAAATCAGTCAATTAGTTCAGTATGAATTAAAGGATCCTAGAATAGGCTTCATTACGATTACTGGTGTCGAAGTAACTGGTGATTTATCCCAAGCAGTTGTCTATGTTAGCGTTATGGATAAAAACGAAAAAGAAAAAGAGACATTGCTAGCATTAGAAAAATCTAAAGGTTTCCTTCGTACAGAAATTGGCAAACGAATTCGACTTCGCCATACACCGGAATTGATTTTTAAGGTTGACCAGTCGATTGACTATGGTAATAAAATTGAAACCCTACTAAGAGAATTAAAGGGAGACAGACATGAGGACTGAGTATCAAGAACAATTAAAAACAGCTGCTAGGTTTTTGATGGAGAATGATCACTTTTTGATTGTTTCTCATGTTCATCCTGATGGGGATACTCTATCTTCTTCCTTGGGTCTAGGATTAATTCTTCAGAAGCTTAATAAAAGCTTTAGCTTGGTTAACCAAGACCCTCTTCCCTTGAAATTTTCTTACTTACCATTATTTCAATCTGTTCGTTCGGTAGAGGAGATAGCAGTTAAATATGCAAATGTGATTACAGTGGATGTTGCGGATCAGTCTAGAGCTGGTGAAATATCATCTTTATTGATAGATGATGTTCAGCTATTGAATATTGACCATCATCCAACGAACGATCATTTTGGACAGGTTAACCTTGTTTTTCCTGACGCTGCAGCTACCGCAGAGGTTATTTTTTACTTAGCCGTAGAATTAAACGTACCATTGGATAAAGAAATCGCTACTTGTATTTATACTGGACTATTAACAGATACAGGTGGCTTTCGCTATTCCAATACCTCTTCAAGTGTCTTAAGAATAGCTTCAGAACTTTTAGAATATGGCATTTCTCCAGGTGACATTGCCGAGATGGCCCTAGAGACCATAACAGAATCCCATATTAAGCTCCTTAACATTGCACTAAATCGATTAGAAATTATCGAACATGGTAATGTAGCTTGGACCACCTTAAATCATCAAGAGTTAAGTAGGGGTTCAGATGCAGAGGATTCTGAAGGTATTGTTAACTATTGTAGAAATATAGAAGGTGTAGAAATAGGCATCTTTTTTAAAGAGACAAGCCTTGGTGAGGTAAAGGTAAGTCTCCGTTCAAAAAAACGGCTTGATGTAGGAGCTATCGCTAAGGATTTTGGTGGTGGAGGACATAAAAGGGCAGCTGGATACACCTTTTATGGCACCATTGAGGCGGCAAAAACTAATTTAATTGAGAAAATCAGAAGTATACCACTTTAATATTAAAAAGGGTTGAATTAGTTTGAAGGATAATCAAATGATAAATGGAGTCATTGCTGTCCACAAGGAACCAGGTATGACTTCACATGATGTGGTTGCAAAACTAAGAAAAATATTTAAAACAAAACAGATAGGTCATACGGGTACTCTAGATCCTGAGGTTTCTGGAGTACTGCCTATTTGTATTGGACAAGCAACTAGAATTTCGGAATATATTATGGAAATGCCAAAGCAATATGAGGGACAAATGGTTTTGGGGATATCTACAACTACGGAGGACTTTACTGGTGAACCAATTGAAGTCAGAAAGGTAGAAAAAGATGCTCTAACTCCGAAAAAGATAGAGAGTGTTAGCCAATCCTTCATAGGAGAGATTGAACAAATACCTCCTATGTATTCCTCGGTAAAAGTACAAGGTAAACGTTTATATGAATTAGCTAGAGAAGGTAAAGTCATTGATCGTAAACCTCGTCAAGTAACAATTTATGATTTGAAGCTAAAATCATTGGAATTAGAGATTGAATATCCTACTGTGGATTTTCAAGTGACCTGCTCAAAGGGGACTTATATTCGAACTTTGTGTGTTGACCTTGGTAAAAAACTAGGGTATCCAGCACATATGTCTAAACTCATAAGAACGAGTAGCGGCTCTTTTACTATTGATAATGCCTATACTCTACAAGAAATTGAAGAGTTAGTAGATAATAATCAAATTGGAGAAGTTATTACTCCGATGGCTGAGGCATTGCCTTATTTAGAAAAAATGGAGTTAACAAACGAGGATATTCATAATAAAATATATAATGGGCAGAAGATATCATTGGCTAATCCTTCAAAAAAGGCAGGATTGATTAAGATCGTGGATAGTAATAATCGTCTAGTTGCCCTTTATGAAACGAGCATAAATTCATTATTTATCAAACCTAAAAAGGTTTTTAAACCAGTTGAAGAATAAGGTGAAAAAAATGGAAGTAGTCCATCTTACTTATCCATTAATCGATAATAGTAAAACTCCTATTGTATTGGCAATAGGATATTTTGATGGGGTTCATAAGGGACACCAACAGGTTATAAAAAGAGCATGTGCATTGGCCAAAGAAATGTCACTACCATGTGGGGTAATGACATTTAGTCCTCATCCGAAGGAAGTATTAGGGATTACTAGTAAAATTGACCAATTAACTCCGTTAAATATCAAATTAGCTCTCTTGGAAAATTTAGGAGTAGATGTTACCTACGTGGTTAATTTTTCAAAGGAGTTTGCTGCGATTTCGCCGGAGGAGTTTGTAAATGAGTTTTTATTATCTTTGCAGGTAAAAGGTGTTGTTGTAGGATTTGATTTTACCTTTGGTGTAAAAGGCTCAGCCAATGCAGAAAAACTAATTGAATTAAGTGTAGAACGCTTTTTTGTGGAAATTATTGAACCTTTTAATTATCGTGGAGATAAGATTAGTAGTACTTTAATAAGAAGTCATTTGCTTTCTGGAAATATATCAGAAATTAAAAATCTTCTAGGAAGAAATTATTCTATTTTGGGTCAAGTCATTCATGGGGATAAAAGAGGAAGAACTATTGGCTTCCCAACAGCCAATTTAAAACTTTTAGAGGATTACCTTCATTTGAAGAATGGAGTATATATTGTTAAGGTCCAAGTCGAGGGAAAAGTATATCCTGGAGTAATGAACCTTGGTTATCGGCCTACGGTTACCAATGAAAAAAAACCAAGCTATGAAGTTCACCTTTTAACATTTAACGGTGACCTTTACGATAAAATGCTCAAAGTTGAATTTATTGACTATATTCGTGAAGAAAAGAAGTTTAATAGTTTAGATGAGCTTAAGCAGCAAATTAACCAAGATGTTGCTTTTGCAAAAAAAGCACTTATGGATATGATTTTATAAATTCTTTGCTTTGTATATTAAAATATGTTATACTCAACCTTGGCTAGTTAAGCCAGAACCTTTTCGTGGATTAGCGATTCACCAACGTTTTTCTGGGAAAAGGCGATTTGAAAAATAAGGAGGTGAAAAGGATGGCTTTAACACAAGAGCGCAAACAAGAACTTATCAACGAGTATAAGGTTCATGAAACTGATACTGGATCTCCAGAGGTACAGATTGCTGTCCTTACTGAAAAGATTAATTATCTGAATGAGCATTTAAGAACTCATAAGAAGGATCACCATTCACGTCGTGGTCTTCTAAAAATGGTTGGACAACGTCGTCATCTTTTAAATTACTTAAAGAATAAAGATGTTCAACGTTACCGTGAGTTAATTACAAAATTAGGCTTACGTAGATAGTTGATAAAAGCGGGTGAATTTTTCCCCGCTTTTTTTCCTATATAATCAAGGAAAAATTTAGTACTATCTAAAAATCTCTGTTTTATTAATGTTTTTGCAGGAAATAATACTTATTATGTAGAAATTTTTTATGAATTGAAAGGAGGAAATAAGTAATACATGGAAAAATACGTAAAACACCTAGAGCTAGGTGGACAACAATTTACAATTGAAACCGGGCAATTAGCAAAGCAAGCCAATGCGGCTGTTTTGGTTAGATACGGTGAAACTGCAGTTCTAGTTGCAGTAACTGCATCCAAAGGGCCAAAGGATTTAGATTTCTTTCCTTTAACAGTGAATTATGAAGAGCGATTATATGCAGTGGGTAAAATACCAGGAGGCTTTATTAAGCGAGAAGGTAGACCAAGTGAAAAAGCAATATTAGCTTCCAGATTAATTGACCGTCCTATACGCCCATTATTCCCTGAGGGTTTCCGTAATGAGGTGCAAATTGCTGCTACTGTAATGTCTGCAGATCCAAATTATTCATCTGAAGTTGCTGCAATGATTGGAACCTCTGCTGCTTTATCCATATCGGATATTCCTTTTATGGGACCGATTGCTGGTGTTATTGTTGGACGAGTTAATGGTGAATTTGTCCTAAATCCGAATATCGAGCAAATGGAACAAAGTGATATTCATTTAGTTGTTGCTGGAACCAAAGAAGCGATTAACATGGTTGAGGCAGGAGCAGATGAGGTACCAGAGGAAGTAATGCTAGAAGCAATTCTTTTTGGACATGAAAAAATTAAAGAAGTTATTCGATTCCAAGAAGAAATTGTTGCTGAAGTTGGTAAGGAAAAGATGGAGGTTCAACTTCATACAGTTAATGAATCCCTTGATCAAGTGGTTAGAAGCTATGCCTTAGATAAGATGAAGGAAGCTATTTTAACAGAAGAAAAACATGCTCGACAAGAAGCAATAGATTTAGTTACTCAAGAAGCGATAGAGCACTTTACAGAAGAGTATCCTGAGCAACTTGGGGAAATTAACGAGATTTTACATAACATTATTAAAGATGAAGTGAGAAGACTAATTATCTTCGAACAAAAGCGTCCTGATGGCCGTAAATTAGATGAAATTCGCCCTATCAGTACAGAAATTGGATTACTTCCAAGAACACATGGTTCTGGATTGTTTACTCGTGGACAAACTCAAGCATTAAGTATTTGTACCTTAGGTGCTTTAGGCGATGTTCAAATTTTAGATGGTTTAGACTTAGAGGAATCTAAGCGTTTTATGCATCACTATAACTTCCCACCATATAGTGTTGGTGAGGCAAGACCAATGAGAGCTCCGGGTAGAAGAGAAATTGGTCATGGTGCTTTAGGTGAAAGAGCATTAGAGCCTATTATTCCTTCAGAAGATGTCTTCCCATACACTATCCGTTTAGTGTCAGAGGTATTAGAATCCAATGGATCTTCTTCACAAGCAAGTATTTGTGCTAGCACATTAGCATTGATGCATGCAGGTGTTCCAATTAAAGCGCCTGTTGCAGGTATCGCAATGGGACTTGTTAAAGAAGGAGAGCATGTTGCAGTATTAACGGATATTCAAGGAATGGAAGATCATTTAGGAGATATGGACTTTAAGGTTGCTGGAACAGCAAAAGGGGTTACTGCCCTGCAAATGGATATCAAAATTGCGGGTATTAACAAGGATATTCTTGAGCAAGCATTAGATCAGGCTAAAGTAGGTAGAATGTTTATTCTAGGTAAGATGCTTGAAACCATCCCAGAATATAACAAGGAATTATCCCCTTATGCACCTAAAATTACAACCTTTAAAATCAATCCAGAAAAAATTCGTGATGTGATTGGGCCAAGTGGTCGAATCATTAATAAAATCATTGAGGAAACTGGTGTTAAAATCGATATTGAACAAGATGGTCGTATCTTTATTGCTTCTGTAAATCCTGAAATGAATGAAAAAGCACAAAAAATCATCGAGGATTTAGTTAGAGAGGTTGAAGTTGGCCAAACCTATCTAGGAACCGTAAAAAGAATTGAAAAATTCGGCGCATTCGTAGAGGTTTTTGCAGGTAAAGAAGGTCTACTTCATATCTCACAATTAGATACAAAGAGAGTTGAAAAGGTTGAGGATGTTGTTGCTCTAGGAGACAAAATACTTGTCAAGGTAACTGAAATAGATAACCAAGGTAGAGTGAACTTATCTAGAAAAGCAGTACTTAAAGAACAACAAGAAAACAATGAATAAGAAGTATTAGAAAACGCTTGGCTTTTGCCAAGCCTTTTTAAGCGTAGACAAAAGGTTAGCTGCTCTTATTTCCATAAGGAAGTTATACGCTCTTGTCAATCTAAAAAAACTTCGTAACGAAGTTTTTTTTGTTTGTATAAAAACATAATAGGTGGCCAACTCCAATAGAATGGTAGTACTAATAAATATTCTATATAGGGGCTGGAAATATGAAGTGGATAAAATCGCTGATTATCATAATGATGATGTTTGGGCTGGTAGCTGGTATCGCTAATTCAAAAGCTGTATTACTATATATGTCTGGTGTAAAAGAAAAAGCAGTATGGTATGCAGATATTCAGCAAGAAGAAATTCAAAGCTACGCGAATAAGCATAATCAACCTCCGATTGAGCCAAGAGTGGACAAAATATGGAAGCTAATACCTGGTTACAATGGCCTTATTATTGACGTCGAGGCTACATTAAAGCAAATGGAACAAGGAAAGAGTAAGAACAAAGAGGAGATATCTTATATATGGAAGGAAGTAGAACCAAAACAAACGCTATCTCAATTTGGCGCTTATCCAATTTATCGAGGGAATCCTGAGAAACCAATGGTATCCTTTTTAGTCAATGTTGCTTGGGGTACTGAGTATGTTGCTCCAATCTTAGAGATTTTAGCAAAGGAAAATGTTCATGTAACCTTTTTTCTTGATGGTAGCTGGTTAAAGAAGAATCCTGATTTAGCGATTCAAATGGTAAAAAAAGGACATGAACTTGGAAACCATGGTTATTCACATGCCCTAATGAGCCGAGTGACAAGTCAAAGGGTGTCTGATGAAATCTCTAAAACTGAAGAATTAATCAAAAGTATTACTGGAAATTCCTCTACTTATTTTGCACCTCCTGCAGGTGATTTTGACCAAAAAACATTAGATATTGCAAAAAGTAATAATCTTTTAACGGTTTTATGGACACTAGATACAGTGGATTGGAAAAAGCCATCCCCTGAGGTGATTATTGAGAGAATTATTCCAAAGGTGGGAAATGGTCACTTAATACTTATGCATCCAACCAAATCAACTGTTGAAGCACTGCCAACTCTTATTCGCGAAATTAAAAAGAAGGGGTTAAAGATTGCACCAGTAAAAGAGACGTTATCTACGAAACGTATTCCGCCTGTTGAGTCACCCTTTAATCTTTGATATAGTTAATATCAGTTGGAAGATTTTAACCGTTTAGGAGGATATTTGTGATTAAAAGATATACATTAGATAATGGCTTAAGAGTAATTGTTGAACCTATTCCTACTGTACGCTCTGTCGCATTAGGCATATGGGTAGGGACAGGCTCAAGATATGAAAATCCTGAAAATAACGGGATATCCCATTTCATAGAACATATGTTTTTCAAAGGAACTAGCAATAGAACAGCACAAGAAATCGCTGAGGTTTTTGATTCCATTGGAGGAAATGTAAATGCCTTTACCTCTAAAGAGTATACCTGTTATTATGCAAAGGTGTTAGATGAACATGTAGAGCTTGGATTAGAAACCTTATCTGATATGTTTTTTAATTCTACCTTTGATTCCAGTGAATTAGAAAGAGAAAGAAATGTAGTAGTGGAAGAAATTAAAATGTACGAAGACACACCAGATGATCAGGTTCATGATTTGATTTCCAAAGCTTCTTACGGCGATCATCCACTAGGATACGCTATATTGGGAACAGAAGGTGTTTTAAATAAGATAACAAGAGATACAATTAAAAACTACCTAGATACAAACTATACAATTGAAAGTACTGTAATTACCATTGCTGGTAATGTTTCAGAAAATATAGTTGAACTTATCGGCAAGTACTTCAATGTTTTTGACAAAAATAAAAACGCTGATATTAGTATTACAAAGCCAGTATTTCAAGCTAGTACTATCATAAAAACAAAAAAAACAGAGCAAGCCCATCTATCTTTCGCATTACCAGGTTTACCTGTTTCTGATCCAAATAACTATTCTTTAGTTTTATTAAATAATATTATTGGCGGAAGCATGAGCTCTAGGCCTTTCCAAGAGGTTAGAGAAAAACGCGGACTTGCATATTCTGTATTCTCATACCACTCTTCCTATCAGGATAATGGTCTATATACCATATATGCTGGAACAGCTCCAAATCAAGTAGACGATGTGGTGGATATCATTCAAAACATTTTAACCGATGTTAAAACCAATGGGATTCAGGAAAAAGAAATTATTAAGGGAAAAGAACAACTGAAAGGCAGTCTTATGCTTAGCTTAGAAAGCACCAATGGAAGAATGAGCCGATTAGGAAAAAATGAACTTTTACTTGGCAAACATTTAACTTTAGATGAAATTCTAGATAAAATAAACAATGTCTCTCTTGATACAGTTAAAAAAGTAATAGATCAGGTTTTAATACATCCATTATCCTTTGCAATGATTAGCCAATTAGAGCAAGAACCAAAGACATTAAGGAGGGATCTTCTTGTATCAAGTAAAAATTAAGAAGCTAGAAGGGTACGAGGATATTCCTATTCCTCAAAAAATGTCTGAAGGTTCTAGTGGCTATGATCTTTACGCGGGAGTAAAAGAAACCATAGTTTTAAAACCGAATGATCGTATTCTTATTCCGACAGGTTTAACAATGGAAATTCCAATTGAATTAGAAGCACAGGTACGACCTAGAAGCGGTTTAGCGTTGAAACAGGGTATAACCCTACTTAATACCCCTGGAACCATTGACGCTGATTATAGAGGGGAAATAGGGGTAATTATGATTAACCTAGGCAAAGAGGACTTTGTAATTGAAAGAGGTCAACGAATCGCTCAGCTCGTATTTATGAAAGTCCCAAAGGTTTCTCTAATAGAAGTTGATACCATAAATGAAACAGAGCGTGGTTCGGGAGGATTCGGCCACACCGGCAAATATTAAATACTATAAAGTAGCACATGGACCTATCATAGTTCATGTGCTTTTTATTGTAGTAACTCATTTTTATATACAACGTAGTACAAATGTACTATGTTGTATGCTATTATAATTATGAACCAACCTAATTTTTACAGTGAAGGAACCGATTCAATGACTCAAAATTTGATATCAAACACAGCAATAATAATCTCTTTTTTGTTTATCGCAGGTCAAATATTTAAGGATAAACCAATTTACTCTTCATATTCAAGAAAGATTTATGCTGGGGTGGTAGCAGGTTTTCTTGGTACCGTCTTAATGTTTTTTTCAATCGAAATTACAGAGAGTGCAATATTGGATTTAAGACATTTTGCGATTAGTATTGCGGCACTTTTTGGTGGATTAATTTCTTCAGTAATAGCTTCTATGATAATTGTCTTCAGTAGAATCACCTTTTGGGGACTAAATATTTCCTCAATGACTGCAACAATAGCTATTTTCGGTTTTGTGTTAACTAACAGTTATGTAAACCATCTAAATTTGTCAATAAAGAAAAAACTATTCTTTATGACTTTAATTAATACAATAATAGTATATGGAGGATTCTATTATGTATTGAATGATTGGGAAAAATTAAAGCAAATGATCGTTCCTTTTGGAATGATAAATTTGTTTAGCTGGTATCTAGTTTCTAACTTAGTGGGATACATAAATAGTTCAAATGAAAACTATCGAAAACTGAAAGAAGATTCAAAAAGGGATTTTTTAACTGGTTTATATAATGTAAGGCAATTTGACCAATATCTAAACAGATACATTGAAAAAGTTAGTAATAAAGAAGAGCAATTGTCTTTGCTTTACATTGATATTGATTATTTTAAAAAAGTAAATGATTCTTATGGTCATGAGGCAGGCGATTACATCTTAAAAGAACTAAGCTTACTTTTATCTACATCAATAAGATTCAATGATTTAGTATTTCGAAAAGGTGGAGAAGAATTTACTGTAGTGTTACCAGGTTGTCCGCATTCTCGATCTTTGGAAATAGCCGAACAAATTCGTAAAACTGTTGAAGACTATACTTTTACTTACAATAATAAACAACAAATTAATATTACAATTTCTGTTGGAGTATCAAATTATCCAGAAACTATTGACAGTATAGAACAATTAACAAACCAGGCTGATGATTTTCTCTATATGGCAAAGAAATCAGGTCGAAATTGCGTGGTTTCTCTTTAATATCCTAAGGAGTAACGTTTGCTGCTATTAAGCGCTTATGGATAATTAGAATAAAAATATAATATAGAATTGGGGAGCATTGATCAAATAAGGATTAGTGCTTTTTTTGTTGCGAACATTTATAACCCACCCTCGAAAAGCACATGAGGAAGTTATTTTTTTCATCTTCAAAAGTCATAATACTCCCTTCTCCAACATACATCTGTACAAAATCTAGTATTACAGTTTTAATAGGGGGATTCTTATGCGATTTAGTGAATTAAATGGAAAAGAAATTATAGATTTAAATAATGGTGAGCGGCTAGGAACTATTGGCTATACTGATTTAGTGATTGATCCAGAAAGTGGAGACATAAAAGCAATCGTATTACCGAAGGGGTCATTTATGGGACTTAAAAAATCAAGAGAAGAAGTTTATATTCCATGGGAGGCAATTAGAAAAATCGGACCGGATATGATTATCGTGGAAACTCGGGATAAAGCGAAAATATATTAGGGAAAAAAAGAAAAGTATTTTAATAAGTCACCTCTTTCTGGGCTCTCGAATAAGATGATTTAGGAAAAAGGGATAATTCAAAGGTAATCCTGATGCTAAATCATCAAGAACCCGCTTGCATTTTATCTTTTTTCGAGTAAAATGTTTGGAAAGGGGTAGCATATCACAATGCTTACTGGAATTCATGTTGCTTTCATTGGTGGAGATGCCCGGCAGTTGGAGGTCATCAGAAAATTTGTAGAGATGGATGCAACCGTTACATTGATAGGATTTGATAATCTAGATAGTAAGTTCCCTGGTGTTCATCTAAAGGAATTAGAACCAACTTCTTTACAAGATGCTCAAGTATTGGTTTTACCGATTGTAGGAACAGATGACGAGGGAAATGTTGAAAGTATTTTTAGTCAAAAAAAATTAGTTTTAACAAATGAAATCTTATCTGAACTTCCAAAAAACAGTAAAATCTATACTGGAATGGCAAAGTCTTATCTCAAACAGTTAACAGCGGATTTAAATTTAGAATTGATAGAATTACTAGATCGTGATGATGTTGCGATCTATAATTCAATTCCAACTGCTGAAGGAACTTTGATGATGGCTATTCAAAATACAGATTTTACAATTCATGGTTCTAATGCAATGGTATTAGGCTTTGGTAGAACAGGGATAACATTAGCTCGTGTTCTTCAAGCGATTGGAGCTCATGTTAAGGTTGGTGCTAGAAGGCCAGAGCATATTGCTAGAATTTATGAAATGGGCTTTACACCTTTTCATATTGATGAATTAGCAGATCATGTAGGAGAGGTTGATTTATTATTTAATACAGTACCAAGGTTAATTGTCAATGCAAAGGTGATTGCAAATTTACCACATCATTCACTAATTATTGATTTAGCTTCCAAACCTGGTGGAACAGATTTTCGCTATGCCGAAAAAAGAGGAATAAAAGCATTGTTAGCTCCTGGTTTACCTGGAATTGTCGCTCCTAAGACAGCAGGCAAAATTATTGCCAGTGTTCTTACAAGATTGGTTTTAGAACAAACAGGAAATCAGGAGGGATAAGATATGATTTTAAAAGGAAAAACCATTGGATTTGGATTAACGGGATCTCATTGTACTTTTGCAGAAATAATGCCTGAGATACAAAAATTGGTCGATGAAGGGGCTAATGTTATTCCGATAATTAGTAATGCAGTACAAACTACAGATACTCGTTTTGGTCCAACAGAAGAGTGGCAAAAGCAGTTAAGAAGTATCACTGGCAATGAAATTATATCAACTATTGTAGACGCAGAGCCTATTGGGCCAAAGGGTTTACTAGATGTGATGGTTATTGCGCCTGCAACTGGTAATTCTATTAGTAAATTTGCAAATGGAATCACAGATTCTCCCGTCTTAATGGCAGCAAAAGCTCAGCTTCGCAATTTAAAGCCTGTAGTTATTGCGGTTTCAACTAATGATGGTTTAGGAATCAATGGCACTAATATTGGTCGATTATTAGCAATAAAAAATATTTATTTTGTGCCTTTTGGCCAAGATGCACCATCCAAGAAACCTAATTCATTAGTTGCAAGAATGGAGCTTATTAAGGAAACCTGCGAAGAAGCTATTGAACATCGACAAATTCAACCTGTTATTGTTGAGAAATTTAAATATTAATATATAAAATTTAAAACAAACTTTTAGGAGGAGAACAATTTGAAGAAAAAATCTAGCTATAATGTAGCCGTCCTTGGCGCAACAGGAGCAGTTGGTCAAAATATCATTCGTTTATTAGAAGAGAGAAATTTTCCATTAGGAGAGCTAAAATTGCTAGCTTCTGGACGTTCTGCAGGCACTGTAGTTTCGTTTATGGGAAAAGATCTTATCGTGGAGGAAGCGACTCCTGAAAGTTTTGGGAATGTGGATATTGCTTTGTTTAGTGCAGGTGGAAAAATCAGTAAACAATTAGCCCCGCACGCTGTAAAAAGCGGGGCAATTGTTGTAGATAATACAAATGCCTTTAGAATGGACCCAGAGGTTCCACTTGTTGTTCCTGAGGTCAATTTAAATAAAATAGATGAACATAAAGGAATTATTGCGAATCCAAACTGCTCTACTATACAAATGGTAGCTGCGTTAAAACCGTTATATGATCGTTTTGGAATCAAACGGATTATTGTATCTACTTATCAAGCAGTTTCTGGAGCAGGAAATCAAGCACTAGCGGAATTAAAGAATCAATCAAAGCAGGTTCTTCAGAATGAGGAAGTAACAAAAGCGATTTTACCTGTAGGTTCATTACCTGTAAAAAAACAGATTGCTTTTAATGCAATTCCACAGATTGATATTTTTGAAGATAATGGTTTTACATTAGAAGAAATGAAAATGGTTAGAGAAACAAAGAAGATTTTTGACGATCAAACAATCGAAGTTACTGCAACTTGTGTAAGAATTCCAGTAATGTATGGACACTCAGAATCCGTTTATGTGGAATTAGAGTCATCGTTTGAGATGGATGAGGTTAAAAAGCTAATTGCTGGAGCTGAGGGAGTAGTTTTAGTGGATGATCCACAAAATCAAGAATACCCATTAGCTATTGATGCTGCAGGGAAGCTAGAGGTGTTTGTTGGTCGAGTAAGAAGGGATCTAACAGAGCCAAATGCATTAAACATGTGGATTGTTTCTGATAATCTCCTAAAAGGAGCCGCATGGAATGCCGTGCAAATCGCTGAAGTTTTAGTGAATAATGCTAAATAAAGAGGGTTAAAACATGGGAATTATTGTACAGAAATTCGGGGGCTCTTCTCTTGCAACAAAAGAGTATCGATTAAGAGCCATTTCACATATAAAGAAAGAACTAGAACAAGGGAATAAGGTTGTTGTGGTCGTGTCAGCAATAGGGCGTAAAGGCGACCCCTACGCAACCGATACATTAATTGAGCAGATTAAAAATAATGATAATTCTCTTGTTAAAAGAGAAATGGATATGCTGCTTAGCTGTGGAGAATTAATTTCTGCTACGATTTTTAGTAGTATGTTACATGGAAATGGAATAAATAATATGGTTTTAACTGGTGGGCAGGCTGGAATTATTACTAACGATGATTTTTCAAATGCGCAAATCAAAAAAATCTATCCAGATCGTATTTTAAAAGGATTAAATGAAGATAAAGTTGTAATTGTTACTGGCTTTCAAGGAGTTACGGAGCAAGGAGATATCACAACTTTAGGAAGAGGTGGCTCAGATACTACAGCAACTGCACTTGGAGTAGCAGTTAAAGCAGATGTAGTGGATATTTTTACGGATGTTATAGGTATCATGTCTGCGGATCCAAGAATTGTTAATGAGGCAGAGCCATTAAAAGCAGTAACTTATGACGAAATATGTAATATGGCTTATCAAGGTGCGAAGGTGATTCATCCTCGTTCTGTTGAAATTGCGATGGAGGGTCAGGTCCCTATTCGGGTTCGTTCTACCTTTGATGATGATGAAGGTACATTAGTTACCTCCATTGATCAAGTAAGAAAGAAAAAAGAAGAATTAAATCTTAAGACAAATATTATTACCGGTATTGCTCATGTGCCTAATATAGCGCAAATTAAGGTTTATGCTGATAAAGGCCAATATGATTTACAGCTAAAAGTATTTAAGGCCATGGCTGACCACCAAATCAGTGTGGATTTTATTAATGTTAATCCTTCCGGAGTGGCCTTTACTGTACATGAAGAGGTAATCGAGCAGGCAATCAGCATATTAGAGGAAATGGGCTATCAGCCTAAGGTGCAGAGAAACTGCGCTAAAATTTCCACAATTGGTGCAGGGATGGCAGGAATTCCAGGGGTTATGGTGAAGATAGTAGAGGCGTTAACCTCTGAAGATGTACAGATATTACAATCTGCAGACTCTCATACCACCATCTGGGTACTTGTCCATGGTGAAGATATGCAAAAGGCGGTTAAAGCGCTACATCATAAATTGTATAAATAAGGAGAGATTAATTTGGCATTTGGAAGATTAGTTACGGCAATGGTAACACCATTTGACCAGGATCTTAATATTGATTTAGCACAAACAGAAAAATTAGTTGAGCATCTAATCGCAACAGGAACTGAAGCAATTGTAGTCGCGGGAACCACAGGGGAATCGCCTACACTTACCACTGAAGAAAAGCTTTTACTATTTGAAAAAGTAGTTGAGTATGCAGCAGGTAGAGTGAAAGTGATTGCCGGTACAGGAACAAACAGTACAAAGTCAACGATCGCTCTAACTAAAAAGGCTGAAGAGCTTGGTGTTGATGGAGCTATGCTTGTTGCTCCTTACTATAATAAACCTTCTCAAGAGGGTTTGTATCAGCATTTTGATGCAGTTGCAAAGGAAACACGTTTACCACTAATGATTTACAATATTCCTGGAAGAACGGGAATTAATATTCAGGCAGCCACAATGATAAAGCTATCTACCATTCCCAACATTGTTGCTGTAAAAGAGGCAAGTGGTGACTTAACCCAAATGGGAGAAATTATTGCCAATACTTCTGATCATTTTTATCTATATAGTGGAGATGATAAGCTTACTTTACCTGTATTAGCAATTGGTGGCTATGGAATTGTAAGTGTAGCAAGTCATACAGTAGGATTGAAAATGCAAGAAATGATTCAAAACTATCTGAATGGAAATGTCAAGGATGCAAGTAAGCTTCACTTAAGTTTAGCACCATTTTTTGAAGCTATATTTGTAACTTCCAATCCAGTTCCAATTAAAGATGTATTAAATAAAATGGGATTAGGTGTTGGGTCTGTTCGTTTACCACTAGTACCTGCTACTGATGAACAGTCCAAATTCGTAAACCAAGCGTATAATGCACTAAGATAAAAATACTTAAAAAAACAATAAGCGAGAGCCAGCATTGAACGCCTATGTCTACTTGATAGAGGCAAGTTCACTTCATCTGGTTACTCGCTTTTTTTCTATCTTTTACTTATCATTGTATGAATGAAATATGGTAATAATAAGTGTGCGAAAATAAAAAGTTAAACTTAACTTGTTTTTTATAGGAAAAATTATGTATAATGTCTGTAAGTGACTAAGTGCGGTTTTGTTAAGTAACTACAACTGAATACAGGAGGGTATGAAAAAATTGCCAAAGTTAATGAGCAAAGGAACTTTACGAATTTTTGCTTTGGGCGGATTAGGCGAAATTGGTAAAAACATGTACGTGGTGCAATATGACGATGACATCGTTGTTATTGATGCAGGCCTTAAATTCCCAGAAGAAGAGATGTTAGGCATTGATTTAGTTATCCCAGATGTCAGTTATCTTGTTGAAAACAAGGACAAGGTAAAGGCGATTTTACTTACCCATGGCCACGAAGACCATATTGGCGGATTATCCTATGTTCTTAAAGAGTTAAACGTTCCGGTTTATGGAACCAAACTTACTTTAGGATTGGTGGAAAATAAGCTAAGAGAAGCAAATATTTTAAGCGACACTAAGCTAAATCTAATTAATAATGAGTCAGAGATAAATCTTGGTTCATTAAGAATCACCTTTTTTAGGGTTAGTCACAGTATCCCAGATTCAGTAGGCATAGCAATTGAAACACCAGAAGGCCTTGTTGTACATACCGGTGATTTTAAATTTGACTTTACTCCAGTAGGCAATCTTTCTGCAGACATTCATAAGATGGCCGAGTTAGGGAAAAAGGGAGTATTAGTTTTATTATCGGATAGTACCAATGCAGAACGCGAAGGCTATGCAGGCTCTGAGAGTACTGTAGGCAATGCTTTAAAAGAAGCTTTTAGAGAAGCGAAGCAAAGAATTATTGTTGCTACATTTGCGTCTAATATACATCGTGTTCAACAGGTTATAGATGCAGCCATTGAATATGATAAAAAAGTTGCTATCGTTGGTAGAAGTATGGTCAATGTCGTAAATATTGGTATCGAATTGGGTTATCTACAAGTTCCAGAAGGTATGATTGTGGATATTGATGAAATTAATAAGCTCCCAGCGGAAAAAGTGGTTGTTATTTCAACTGGAAGTCAAGGTGAGCCAATGTCTGCTTTAACTAGAATGGCTCGCTCTACACACAGGAAACTGGATATATTACCTGGAGATACTGTTATTATTTCTGCAACACCAATCCCAGGTAATGAAAAATATGTTGCAAGAACTGTAGATCAACTATTTAAAATTGGTGCTGATGTAATATATGGACCTGGTTCAGTTTCTGGGGTTCATGTTTCTGGTCATGGTGCACAACAAGATCTAAAATTAATGCTTAATTTAATCAAACCAAAATATTTTATTCCTATTCACGGTGAATATCGTATGCTTCGCTTACATTCTGATTTAGCAGAAGCTGTAGGTATACCGAGGGAAAACATTTTTATCGTCGAAAATGGAGAAACCGTGGAATTTAATAACGGAAATGGTCGTTACGGCCCAAAAGTATCTATTGGAAATGTATTAATTGACGGTTTAGGTGTAGGAGATGTAGGTAATATTGTTTTAAGAGATCGCAAATTAATGTCACAAGATGGAATATTAGTTGTTGTAGTTACATTGAGCAAACAAAACGCAGCCATATTATCAGGACCTGATATAATCTCTAGAGGATTCGTATATGTCAGGGAATCTGAAGAATTACTAGATGAAGCAAATCGATTAGTCACAGTCACTTTACAAAAATTAATGGTAGAAAATGTTAGCGATTGGTCATCCCTAAAAACAGGGGTAAGAGATGTTCTAGGTAGATATCTTTATGAACAAACTCGTAGAAGACCAATGATATTACCAATAATTATGGAAGTATAATTATTTTATAGAAAACAGTTAGTCATTTATGACTAGCTGTTTTTTTGTATGAATTTTAAGAGGGAAAGCTATACTACAAATAAATAAGGAGGAATCTAATGTGAAAATGAACAATCAAAAAAATGAAGAGGAAACACCACAAACAGAGCCTGCTGAGCAAGAAAATAAAAAACCTTCTATAATGGACACGATTCAAGCATTAGGTCAAACGAATATTCCACAAACAGATACAAGCGTATATTCATTAAATATTATTGGACAAATCGAAGGACATGTGGTTTTGCCACCACAAAATAAAACAACCAAGTATGAACATATTATCCCGCAGCTAATTGCAGCTGAACAAAATCCCAATATTAAAGGAATCCTTATCACTTTAAATACTGTTGGAGGTGACGTAGAAGCAGGTTTAGCGATTGCTGAAATGATTGCGTCATTATCAAAACCAACGGTAGCTCTTGTGCTTGGTGGAGGTCATTCTATTGGGGTACCTATTGCTGTATCCGCGGATTATTCGTTTATTGCGGAAAGTGCAACAATGACGATTCATCCAGTTCGTTTAACTGGATTAGTGATTGGTGTTCCACAAACCTTTGAATATTTAGATAAAATGCAAGAAAGAGTAGTGAGATTTATTACACAGCATTCAGAGATTACTGAAGATAAATTTAAGGAGCTAATGTTTAAAACCGGAGAACTAACACGAGATATAGGAACTAATGTCGTAGGTCCTGACGCGGTTAAATATGGATTGATTAATGCTGTTGGTGGGCTAGGTGACGCTATTAGAGAGCTAAATCGAAGGATCCATGAGAATCAAAAGCAACCCCAGGGGGTAGTTCAATGATCCATTATTCACCGATTCCTTTAGAATTTATTTTTGATGGTTTTAGTGATATGAAGTTGAACTACAAAGAGGTGCAAATGGGGCATCTAACGATGGTCCTAGAACAAGTTTCAGAATCTGAATCGAGGATTGTTCGATTAATTAGTCCAAATGCACAAGATTACCTCAATCCAAATTATCAACCCGGAACCATCATTTATAGTAATCCATCAATCTAAAAACGAGCAATTTCAAATGGTTGTTTGATTTTTCTCCTTAATTTACCTATTATTTCACAGTTTTCCATGATATAATTATAAAAAGTTAAGGCTTAGACAAGCCCACAAAAGCAGCCTATCTTAGGCTGCTTTTTAATCGGATAGGAAAGTATAAGATTTTTCTATCCGAAATAAGAGCAGCTTAGCTTTTCTAAAAAGTAAATTGGAAATTAGGTGAGGAAGAAATGGCGGGGAAAAAACGACAACGAAAAGTGAAATTAAAGAAAAAGCTGAAATTTGAAGCTTATGGCATCATTCTTCTTCTTTTATTTATTTTTGAATTAGCCAATTGGGGAATTGTTGGGTTTACTCTTAATTCCTTTTTTAGATTACTAATTGGCGTTTGGGATTTTATTATCAGTATTTTAGGAATCACTCTTGCATTACATCTTATGATAAAACAAAAATTCGAATTTACTTGGACAATGAGAAAGACAGGCGCGTTCTTGTTTTTTATTGCTTTAATTTCCAACACTCATTTTGATTTTGTAGACAAAAAACAACTTAATGGCCAATTTACCGATACGAATGTTTTTTCTCTCACATGGCAAGAGCTACATTTGGAAATGACAAAGCATACTGTTGAGAATGTTGGCGGCGGTATGATTGGAACAGTATTTTATTATCTTTTTGACTTTTTATTTGGTAATGGGGCAAACATATTTATTGTTTCTCTATTTTTAATTGGACTGTTACTAATCTTTCATTTTTCTTATATTGAGTTTTTTAAGAAAGGAAAGAATCTCTTCAGAAGAATTCTTACTTTCCTTCAAGAAAAAGGTATGGCTGCAATAGAATTACTTGCAGAAAATCGAAAAGCAAAATCAACGAATAGTCGATTGAGTAAAAATAATCATACTTATGAACCTAATGAAATGCCCTTTGCATTCGATGAAGAGAATGAAGCAATCCCTATTATCCATGATTTTTTGGATCGTACGGCTATTCAAAATAACCATGTAGAATCAGAAGAAAACCATCAAGCCTCTCCATTACAGCCTTCCAAAAATGTGGTATTGAAAAAAAGAGAAACGCAACATCCATTATCAGAAAATACCGAGGAAATTGAATTAAATGGAGTTACATTACAAAAAGTGATGGAAGAGGAAGAGAATTACCGATTACCTCCATATTCTTTATTAGATCATCCATTAGGTTTTGAACAAGGGAATGATCTTAAGGATATTTCGAACAATGCCAAAAAGCTAGAAGCGACATTAGATAGCTTCGGTGTAAAAGCAAAGGTATTACAAATCCATCGTGGACCTGCTGTTACACGGTATGAAATTCAACCGGATACAGGAGTTAAAGTAAGTAGAATCGTTAGTTTAGCAGATGATATTGCTCTTTCTTTAGCAGCTAAGGATATTCGGATAGAAGCCCCAATTCCTGGAAAGGCAGCAATAGGAATTGAAGTACCTAATTCAGAGGTAGCGATTGTTACTCTTAGAGAAGTGCTGGAAAGTAAACAATTCTTTGACTCGAAATCAATTTTAAGTATTGCTTTGGGTAGAGATATTACAGGAGAGCCGATTATTGGTAATTTAGGGAAAATGCCTCATTTGCTTGTGGCAGGGGCAACTGGGTCAGGAAAAAGCGTTTGTATTAATTCCATTGTATCAAGCTTATTATATAAAGCTAAACCAAGTGAGGTAAAATTGTTAATGATTGATCCCAAAATGGTAGAGCTAAATGTTTATAATGGAATTCCACATTTGATTTCTCCGGTAGTTACAGATCCTAAAAAAGCTGCAAAAGCATTGAAGATGATTGTTAATGAAATGGAAAAAAGGTATGAAAAATTTTCAGAAAAAGGTGCTAGAGATATTGAACGCTACAATACCTTATTAAAGGCGAAAGAAGAATCAGAAGAACAAAATCAGATACAGTTATTACCATATATTGTAGTTATTATCGATGAGCTTGCTGACCTAATGATGGTCGCTCCTACTGATGTTGAAGATGCAATTATTCGATTAGCACAAAAAGCAAGAGCTGCTGGAATCCATTTAATTGTAGCTACACAGCGTCCATCAGTAGATGTTATAACTGGATTAATTAAGGCAAATATTCCATCGAGAATCGCTTTTGGAGTTTCATCGCAAATTGACTCAAGAACCATTTTAGATATGGGTGGTGCAGAAAAACTTCTAGGTAGGGGAGATATGTTATATCTGCCAGTTGGATCCTCAAAGCCAACAAGAATTCAAGGTGCCTTTATTTCG
This sequence comes from Caryophanales bacterium UBA6259, assembly GCA_002441135.1. Classification (GTDB taxonomy): domain Bacteria; phylum Bacillota; class Bacilli; order Tepidibacillales; family Tepidibacillaceae; genus UBA6259. The sequence continues at coordinate 132,018 of DJVJ01000018.1, forward strand.
GAACAAGAAGTAGAAGCGGTGGTTTCCTTTGTTAAAAATCAGCAGGAAGCTAATTATCAACAAGAAATAATTAATAATCTGAATCAACCTACCAATGAAAAAGAAGAAAATGAGGATGAGCTATTCTTTGAGGCAGTACAAATAGTAGTAGAAAATAAACAAGCTTCTGTATCATTACTACAAAGAAGATTACGGGTAGGCTATGCAAGAGCAGCTCGTTTAATTGATTCTATGGAGGCAAGAGGGATTGTAGGCCCTTATGAAGGTAGTAAACCAAGAGCTGTCTTAATTAGTGAGAATGAATTTGAGGAGATTAGGGTCTCTATTTAAGAAAAAAACATTTTCTTATGATTAAATTATTGATTTTTCTCGAGAAAAGAAGCAAAATAGATGTTAGATGTCGAACATCTTATAAAAGGGGACAACGAGAAAGGGATGAGTTGCTATGAGCTTGCGACCAGACGCAAGACCCCTATATTTACTAGTTATTGATAAATTAAAACAAGATATAGAAGAGGGAAAGTTCAAACCAGGATATAAACTACCTTCTGAAAATGAGTTGGCCAAAACACTTGGTGTAAGTAGAGCTACATTAAGAGAGGCCTTGAGAATTTTAGAAGATGAAAATATAATTATTCGAAAGCACGGAATAGGAACTTTCGTCATTGAAAAACCAGTTTTTACAAGTGGAATTGAAGAACTATATAGTATTACGCAAATGATAGAAAAGAACGGCTATAAAGCCGGGACTATTTACCTTAATATTAGGGAGATGAATCCTTCTAAAGAAGATTTAGAAGGATTTCAATTGCAAAGTGCTGTCGAAATTGTTCGTATTGAAAGAATACGTACCGCAAATGATGAACCAGTTGTTTATTGTATTGACAAAATTCCTGAAAGCGTTTTACCTTCAAATTTTAATTTTCAGAAGGATGGATCTATTTTCAAAGTCTTAGATCAAAACAATATTCATATCTCTTATGCAATTACAGATATTAAAACAATTGGTTATCATGAAAAAATTTCTCCTCTGTTACATTTAACAGAAGAATCATCCTTGTTAGTATTAAAGCAGGTGCATTATGACACTCATGACAATCCTGTTTTGATATCTATAAATTATTTTCGCCCAGATAAATTTAGGTTTCATGTTTTAAGAAAAAGGTAATTGACTACATAAAAGGGGGTGAGTTTGAGAAAATAATAATTAAATTAGTTTTCCAAAACTCAAAAATTATTAGGGGGTTTATACCACAATGAGAAAGATTTTATCCTTTATTTTAATTTTAACATTAGCAATGTCCACATTTTTAGTAGGATGTGGAGCAGGAAATGAAGACTCTGCTGATAAAGGTAACGGAGAAGCAGCATTAAAGGTTGCAATGGTTACTGACGTAGGTGGAGTAAATGACCAATCCTTTAACCAATCCGCATGGGAAGGTTTACAACGTGCACAAGAAGAATTAGGAGTGACTGTTTCTTATAAAGAATCAAACCAAGATGCAGATTATGCTCCAAACATGGAACAATTACTTGATGAAAATAATGATTTAATTTGGGCTATTGGATTTAAAATGGGAGATACTATTTTAGCAGAAGCTAAAAACAACCCAGATCAAAAATATGCAATTATTGACTATGCTTATGAAGAAACACCAGAGAATCTAGTAGGAGTAGTTTTTAAAGCTGAGCAAGCATCATTCCTAGTTGGATATATTGCTGGTAAAATGACAAAAACTAATAAAGTAGGTTTTGTTGGTGGTATTGAAGGTGTAGTAATCGATGGTTTTGACTATGGCTTCCAAGCTGGTGTTAAATATGCAAATCCAGAAGTTCAAGTATTAAGACAATATGCTGAGTCCTTTACTGATTCCGCAAAAGGTAAAGCGATTGCAAACTCCATGTACCAAGATGGAGCTGATATCGTTTTCCATGCAGCTGGTGGAGTAGGCGATGGCGTTATTGAAGCAGCAAAAGAGCAAGGAAAATATGCAATTGGTGTTGACAGAGACCAAAACGATCTTGCACCTGATAATGTTATTACATCTGCTATGAAGCGTGTAGACAATGGTATGTATAACATTACTGAGCAATTGAAAAATGGAGAGTTCCCTGGAGGTCAAACTGTAGTATTAGGTTTAGCTGAAGGTGGAGTAGATATTGCTCCAACATCTGATAAGCATGTTCCAAAAGAAATCTTAGACGAAGTAGCTACATTAAAGCAAAAGATTATTGATGGAGAGATTAACGTTCCATTCAATGCAGAAACTTTTGCTCAATTTAAGTAAAATAATCTTTAAGGGCAAACTGGAACAGCTCAGGCTTTTGTCTGGGCTGTTTTATGCTTAATTTGATTGGAGGGTCCTTCTTTGACTCACAGTAAGTTCCAAGAAAAAGTTGTAGAAATGAAAAACATTACTAAGGTATTTGGTAATTTTGTTGCAAATGAAAACATTAACCTTACCGTTCATAAAGGAGAGGTTCATGCACTCTTAGGAGAAAATGGTGCTGGAAAATCAACCTTAATGAATATTTTATATGGTCTTTATACACCAACATCCGGGGAAATCTTTATTAAGGGCCAAAAAATTGATATCGCAAATCCAAATATTGCAATCAAACATGGAATAGGTATGGTGCATCAACATTTCATGCTTGTTGAGCCTTTTACTGTCGCTGAAAATATAATTCTTGGGATGGAAACGACTAAGGGTTTAGGTGTTTTAGATTTAAAGAAAGCAATTAATGATGTTAAACAATTATCGGAAAAGTATGGTTTACATGTTGATCCAGAGGCTAAAATTGAAGATATTACAGTGGGTATGCAACAACGTGTTGAAATATTAAAAGCATTATATCGTGGTGCTGAAATTTTAATTCTGGATGAGCCAACTGCTGTATTAACACCGCAAGAAATTCATGAACTTATTCAGATCATTAGGAATCTAACTGAAGAAGGCAAGTCAATTATTATCATCACACATAAGCTAAAAGAGATTAAAATGGCTGCTGATTATTGCACTATTATTCGTAGAGGGAAATTTATCGATACGGTAGATGTAAGTGTTACAAGTGAAGAAGATCTAGCTTCAAAAATGGTGGGTAGAGAAGTAAGCTTTGCAGTGGATAAAGTAGAAGCAAAACCGGGCAAAAAGGTACTCTCCATTGATAACATCGTAGTAAAAGACAATAGGGGAATAAATGCGGTGGATGGTTTATCCCTTGATATATACGGCGGTGAGATTTTAGGAATCGCTGGAATTGATGGTAATGGACAAAGTGAATTGATTGATGGAATAACTGGTTTAAGAAAAGTGGAATCTGGATCTATTCAATTACATGGTAATGATGTTACTAATAAAACACCAAAAGAGATTATTGAAAGGAAAATTTCAACAATCCCAGAAGATAGACAAAAACGAGGACTTGTACTTGATTTCACTATTTCAGAAAATATGGTTTTAGAGAATTATCATAAAAAACCATTTGCAAAAAATGGAGTTTTGAGTCATCAGAAGATTAAAGAATTTGCAAAAGAATTAATTGAAAAATTTGATGTAAGACCTACAAATGAAAATGCAAAGGCAAGAGCTTTGTCTGGTGGAAATCAGCAAAAAGTAATTATTGCTAGGGAAGTAACTAATGATCCAGATTTACTAATCGCGGCTCAACCTACTAGAGGTTTGGATGTAGGTGCAATCGAATATGTACACAAAGCTCTAGTTGAGCAAAGAGATAAAGGTAAAGCAGTGTTACTTGTTTCGTTAGAATTAGATGAGGTAATGAACGTATCAGATCGAATCGCGGTAATTTATGAAGGAAAGATTGTAGGTATTGTTGACGCGAAAAATGCTGATGAAAACACATTAGGACTAATGATGGCTGGCGGAGGTGAAACACATGGACAAAGCTAAAAATTCAAAACTTCTTAGTATGTTCTCAGGAACTTTTGGCTTTACGATCATTTCAATTTTAATTGGTTTAGGTATAGGAGCAATCGTATTGCTAATCGCTGGCTTTAATCCTATAGAAGCATATGGAATCATGCTTAGCGGTGTTTTTAGTAAACCAAAATATATCGCTTATGCAATTATCTATGCCACACCATTAATTATAACTGGATTATCAGTTGCATTTGCATTTCGAACTGGTTTATTTAATATTGGTGCAGAGGGTCAGTATATAGTTGGTGCTCTTGTAGCAGCATTAACTGGTTACTTCTTCAACCTACCACCATTTATCCATGTGATTGTTGTATTCTTATTTGCTGCTACCGCAGCTGGATTATGGGGTGGAATCGCTGGATTTTTGAAAGCTCGATTTGGAGTTCATGAAGTTATTTCGACGATAATGTTAAACTGGATTGCCCTGTATTTAAATAACTATGTTGTAAACTTAAATGGTTTTAAAAAACCACAAAGTGAAGCTTCTTATGAAATATTAAATACTGCAAATATCAGCTTATTATCAGAGTGGAAATTATCTGATGCGGGAAGAGAATGGTTATCTAATTTCCCATTCTTAGCTGATTTAATGAGAGCACCAGTTAATTTTGGTTTTATGATTGCATTGTTGCTTGCATTAATCGTCTGGTTTATCTTAAACAAAACAACATTAGGATATGAATTGAGAGCAGTAGGCTTTAATAAATACGCTGCAGAATATGGAGGAATTGGAGTAAAGAAAAGCATCATTACTTCGATGGTAATTGCTGGGGCTCTAGCTGGGTTAGCTGGTGCTGTCCAAGTATTAGGTGTTACGAATAAAGTTGCTGTCTTAGCTGCAATGGAAGGATACGGATTTAATGGAATCGCAGTTTCATTAATTGGTGCCAATACTGCATTTGGTAATGTATTTGCGGGTTTATTATTTGGAGCATTAAATTATGGTGGTCCTAAAATTCAATCCGGTTTACAAGCACCTTCTGAGGTAGTAGACATTGTGATTGGTACAATCGTCTTCTTTATTGCAATTCCTGGATTTATTAAAATGTTGTTAACATTAAGAAGCAAGAAACGAGGTGATACCAATGGAAGGTAGTTTGATACTAACTATAGGTTTTATTCTTGGCACAACATTGATGTATGCTACTCCGTTAATTTATACTGCTTTAGGTGGAGTTATTTCAGAAAATGCAGGTGTCGTTAACATTGGATTAGAAGGTATGATGACCATTGGTGCTTTTACTGGTGCTGCTGTTGGTTATTTTACAGGTAATCCATGGCTTGCATTTATCGCTGCAGGATTAGCTGGAGGGTTTTTGGCACTTTTTCATGCGATCGCATCAGTATCCTTTGCTGCTGATCAAGTAGTTTCTGGTATTGCAATTAACTTTTTAGGACCGGGATTAGCACTTTTCCTAAGTAGAATTTTCTTTGAAGGTGCTACAATGACAAAGTCCATTTCACTAAATGATAAGATTCCAAGACCGTTTAATGGCATTTTTCCGCAAAATTCAATCCTTGACTTGATTTTTAATCAATATGCTACAGTTTATCTAGCATTTTTCTTAGTCTTCATTGTTTGGTATAGCTTGTATAAGACAAAATTCGGACTAAGATTAAGAGCTGTAGGTGAACATCCAAAGGCTGCAGATACCTTAGGTGTGAATGTTTATAAAATCAGATATTGGGCTGTAATTTTATCAGGAGTTTTTGCTGGATTTGGTGGAGCAGCGATGAGTATTGCGGTTGTTTCTAACTTTAGACCAACATTAATTTCAGGGCAAGGGTTTATTGCTTTAGCTGCTGTTATTTTTGGTAAATGGAAGCCACAGGGAGCAATGCTAGCTGCATTATTATTTGGTGGTGCACAAGGCTTAACCGTCTACCTTGGAGGTACAGGAATTCAAGTTTCTTCTCAAATTTTAGCTATGCTACCATATGTTATTACACTAATTGTTTTAATTGGATTTGTAGGAAAAGCAGTATCACCTGCTGCAAATGGTGTCGCATATGAAAAGGGTGAAAGATAAAAGTAAGCAAGTTAACAAGAGGTCAGTCCTTTTAATAGGGCTGATTTTTTTTGTTCTTTTTTTAAATTTGTATTCATAAGGAATAGAAAGAAGGACAAGAAAAGGAGAAACGAAATGTATTCATACTGGATAGATTGGATGAAAAAATTAAAAACAATCATCGTCGGTAGCGTTTTTTTAGGAATTGGAGTAAATGCCTTTTTAGTGCCTCATCGTTTACTGGATGGTGGAATGATTGGTTTAGGATTAATTATCCACTATCTATCAGGAATGGCTACAGGATTAGTGATTATTTTGTTAAGCTTTCCAATATTTTTATTGGCATATTTAAATTCACGAGCTTATTTTTTTTATGGGTTGATTGGAATGATGGTCTCTTCATTTTCTATTGATTTTTTTGCTCCAATTTACCGTTTTAATATATATTCCGTTGGAATAAGTTCCATTTTAGGAGGTATCTTTGTTGGAATTGGTATAGGAATTATGCTTAAACATGGAATTAGTACTGGTGGGATGGATCTTCTTGCCTTATTACTATCTAAAATACTTCATATTAATGTAGGTATTATCATCTTTATTTTTGATTTTGGAATAGTTTTCATGGGATCCTTTCTAATAGGAGGAACCCGTTTTCATTATACCTTACTAACAATTGCAATTGTCTTTTTGTTCACGTCACTAATTACAAAGAATAAAGCATTTGAATAGAATTTAAGATTTTTCTTTCATTTTCTTTTTCTTTTTCCATTTAAGCATGCAAAAAAAATGAGCTTATGGGAAAACTAAAAACAACCAAATGAAAGGAGGATCTTATTTTTTATGCAAAAAGAGCCTCACCAACTCATGAAAGATAACGATGATCCTCTGCCTACTTATACACAAAAAAGAAGAAAAGGGAAAGAAGGAATCTAAAAATGACCAAGCGTAAAATAATGATTCTATTAACAATTACCCTTCTTTTATCTACTGTGTATGTTTCATATGTTGATTTCTTTCAACAAGGTGAAGAAACCTTTGGAAATCAAATTCTTAAAAGAGGGGCTAGAGGTGGAGATGTCTATGAACTGCAAGGAAGATTGAAGCATCTAGGATTTTACACTGGGAAAATTGATGGTATTTTTGGTTGGCGTACATACTGGGCTGTAAGAAACTTTCAATATGAGTTTGGGATGAAAATTGATGGGGTTGTAGGTAGCAAAACCAAATATATGCTATGGAAGGCTACAAAAAATTGGAAGCCAGCTGGTACAACCGCTAAAACCTATTCCTCAAGTAAAATGTCCGAAAATGATTTGAAGATGATGGCAAATGCTGTTTATGGAGAAGCACGAGGTGAACCATATATTGGTCAAGTTGCAGTAGCAGCAGTTATTTTAAATCGAATGAAGAACTCTGCATTTCCTGATACTGCCTCAGGCGTAATTTTTGAACCTAGGGCATTTACAGCAGTAGCAGATGGGCAAATCTGGCTAACACCAAATGAAATAGCAAAAAAAGCGGTCAGAGATGCATTAAATGGCTGGGATCCTTCTGATGGCGCAATTTATTATTTTAATCCGGATACAGCTACATCCGGCTGGATATGGACAAGACCACAAATTAAGAAAATAGGAAAGCATATTTTTGCACGATAAAGAGGTGTTTGGTGATGTGGAAGTGCCAATTTTGTGGTAATTCAAATGGAATACCGTATAAAGACCAAAACTTAGAAGGAATGCTCTGTTTAGCACCAGATTGTGGTAGATTTAATCATATTGAACAAGATGAGGAGATTTACGACAGTGATCTATAAATAACCGTTTTTTGTTAGAAGAAGGGGGTTCTAATAAAGGCCTTCTTCTTTTTGTAATTCAAATCGAAATTAAGAATTATATAGCTGTAGAGAGGGTGATTTTTGATGAGGGATTTATTTGTAACTAATACAGTTAATCAAGTTCGGATTCATACATTGAAAACAGATAAATTTAAGACAAATACTATAGTTGTTAATATGGCTTATTCACTTGAAGAAGAAACAGCAACCAAATTAGCGTTATTGCCCCACGTGTTAATCAGAGGAAGTAAAAGCTTTCCAAGCTATAAAAAAATTAATGAAGAGTTAGATTTATTATATGGTAGTTCGATTGATAGTTTTGTTTTTAAAAGAGGAGAAAAACAAGTTGTTCAATTTACCTTGGAGGTACCCAATGAAAAGTATCTTAAGGAGACTGAACCATTGCTAATAAACGCAATTCGATTATTAGGAGATATAATTGCTAATCCTAATATAGAAAATAATGCATTTCAAGAAGAGATAGTGGAGTCTGAAAAAAAGAGATTGGAGAATAGAATTAACGGGATACTAGATAACAAAATTCAGTATGCAGAACAGAAAATGATTGAAAGTATGTGTCAAAATGAAAAATACCATATTCCTGCAAATGGCTTTTTAAAGGATATTAAGCAAATTAATGGCCAAAATTTATTTGATTTTTATCAGGACTGGATAAGACAGGCCGTGATTGATATTTTTGCAATTGGTGAATTTGATGATCAACCATTTAAAGATTCAATTGAGTTTACTTTTAAATCTGTATCAAGATTAGAAACAAAGATACCCCCTAATGAAATTGATGTAGAGATAACGGAAGAGAAAATAGTTATTGATGAATTAGAAATCAATCAGGGAAAATTGAATATTGGTTTAAGAACATATACTAGTATTCAAGATGATGATTACTATTCTCTCCTTATGTATAATGGCGTTCTTGGAGGATTTTCTCACTCCAAACTGTTTGTTAATGTGAGAGAAAAAGCAAGTCTTGCTTATTATGCTTCATCAAGATTAGACAGTCATAAAGGAATCCTGATTATTCAAACCGGAATAGAAATTGATAAATTTGAACAAGCTGTTGAAATCATTAAGAAACAGCTGCAAATCTTAAAAGAGGGGGAAATAACTCAAAAAGAACAAGAACAAACAAAATCAATTTTAATCAGTCAAATGCGAGAAATTACAGACCGACCAAGAACATGGATCGATTTTACTTATCATTCTGTACTTAGCAAAATAGATAGATCCATTGAAGATGTGATTGAAGGAATTGAAAAAACCACCATAGAAGATATTGTAGCTCAAGCCAATAAGGTGAAATTAGATACCATTTATTTCTTAAGGGATAAACAGAAGGAGGGTAAATAATGGAAAAGATGACCTTCCAACAAGTAAATGAGGTTATTTATAAAAAAGTACTAGATAATGGTTTAGAGGTTTACGTTTTACCTAAAAAGGGCTTTAGAAAGGCATATGCTACTTTTACCACAAAGTATGGTTCCATTGATCTGAGCTTTATAAGTAATGGAGAAAAAATTGAAGTTCCTGAGGGTATCGCTCATTTTCTTGAGCATAAAATGTTTGAGGAAGAAGAAGGAGACGTATTTAATACATTTGCCATTCATGGAGCTCAGGCGAACGCATTTACCAGCTTTGATAGAACTGCATATTTATTTTCAAGCACAACAGATATCCAAGAAAATATAGAAACATTAATCGATTTTGTCCAAAATCCATATTTTACAGATGAGAATGTAGAAAAGGAAAAAGGGATTATTGCTCAAGAGATACAAATGTATCAGGATAATCCAGATTGGCAGCTTTATTTTGGCTTAATTAAATCGTTGTATCAGAAGCACCCAGTACAAATAGACATCGCAGGTACGGTTGATTCTATATATAAAATTACAAAGGAACAATTGTATCAATGCTACAATACGTTTTATCACCCTTCTAATATGGTCTTGTTTATCGTCGGAAATATTGAACCAGAAGAAACCATTAATCGAGTTGAAAACAATCAAAAAAATAAAACATTTCAGAAGAAGCCAATGATTGAACGTATTTATCCTGCAGAACCAAAAGAAAATAATCAAAACTTAAAAGAACAAAAGTTAGCTGTAGCTATTCCAAAGGTACTTGTTGGGTTTAAGGACCTATCTGTTGGTTTAACAGGAAAAGAGTTTATCAAGAGAGAGCTAGCCACTGCTTTATTATTAGAGATGTTGTTTGGCCAAAGCTCAATTTTCTTCGAAGAGCTTACAACCAAGGGGCTTATTGATAACAGCTTCAGTTTTGAGTATCAAATTGAAAACAATTATGCCTTTACTTTAATTGGTGGTAATAGCATAAATCCAGAACAATTAATTAATGAATTAAAAGAAGAGATTCTAAAGCATCAAACAGATCAAACAAGTCTTAAGGAATTATTTGAACGTAGTAAACGAAAAAAAATTGGAGAGCTATTAAAAAAATTAAATTATCCTGAATATATTGCAAATCAATTTACAAGGTATCTGTTTAATAAAGCTAATCTTTTTGATATACTTCCTACCATGGAGGAAATTACCTTGATGGATATACAAGACCGTTTACAGGAATTTGATCCTAATCGTATCGCAATATCAATTGTTCGTTCTTGAAATATTTTTAGAGTTTGTAACTCCTTTTAAGGGTTACAAACTCTAAATTTTAAAAGGCGGTAAGGAGTTATATATGCAAAATAGGGAAATTGCTTTAATAACAGGTGCATCGGGAACAATTGGCTCAAGTATTGCCAATCTTTTAGCACAAGAAGGATATTCACTTATTTTACACTATCACCATAATCGAGAAGTCGTAGAGAAAATTTCGGAAAAATACTCAGGAGAAGGACGTAGGATAGTATTAATCCAGGAGGATTTAAGTTCATTTGAGGGAGTTAAACAACTTTTTATAACAATTGAAGAAAACCAGTTAAATCCATCAGTTCTTATTAACGCTTTAGGAATTGCATCTTATGGGTTAATTCAAGATGTCTCTCTTAAGAATTTTGAGTACTTGATTAATGTAAATGTAATGAGTTATTTCTTTTGTGCACAATTAGCGATTCCATTCATGATCAAAAACAAATTTGGACGAATTATTAATATATCATCAATCTGGGGAGAACAAGGAGCTGCAAATGAGGTAGCTTATTCGATGACAAAAGGGGCAGTTAATACCTTTACAAAAGCTTTGGCAAAGGAATTAGCCCCATCAGGAGTTACAGTAAACGCAATTGCACCTGGAATTGTCTATTCAAAAATGATGAGCTCCTTTAGTCAAGGGGAGTTAGAAGAATTGAAAGCTAGTATTCCCCTTCAACGCTTTCTTGATGGAAGTGAAATTGCACATCAAGTCTTGCATTTGCTAAAGGATTACTCATCATATATTACAGGTCAGATTATTACAATGGATGGCGGATGGTCATAAAATCAATTGCTTCTTTTAGTTGTTGCATATCGATAATGGTATCCTTGCAGGGACCATTTGGACGCTGATTTGTTATAGCATAAACAGGAATATGGTTAGGTACATCTTTTATGCCTGCATATAAATCTCGTTCACAGGCAATAGCAATTATACCTTTTGGAGCTTTTTCCTTTAATACCTTTCTAGCTTGTGTTCCTCCAGCTACAACATGATACTGATAATCATGTTCTGTCATATATTGTCCAATCTCATTTCTAAGCTCCTTGGTTAAACAACGAGGGGCTAAAATAACAATTTCACTTTTATCTTTTGGTTTACTATGGATTATTTTCGTCATTGAATTATTGATTTTAATCATTGAATGGATTAAATTATCTTGATTTATCCCTAGTCGAAGCCCGATATTTAATGTATTTTTCGCTAAAAATAAATTTGAAAACTTTTTTTCCTTTAGGTAAATAGCAAAAGGGCGTTTAAAAATGAGTGTAAGAATAAATAAAAGATAGGTGATGAAAATATAAACTGCTGTCCCATTTAATATCCATTGAATCATCTGACGAAAAATTGGTTTTAAATATATAACTGATATCCCATTCAATAAATGACTTACATAAATTAAAGCACTAATATAGATTGTGTTTATGACAGTAAAAAAGCTTAAAAAAATTGAACTACGTGATATTACTTGTTCATATTTATTGGTATCTAAGTCATTCCAATCTTTCCATTCATTTCCTAATTCTCGTTTTGATAAAATGGTTTTGCTTTGCTTTGATGACATAACTTTCCTCCTGAATTTTTTTCCATTATATGTATTTTGTGCGAAATGTTAGATTTTAATACATTTAAAATTTTTGTATAAAAGCACCAAACTTAACTCATATTACATTATGAACGGATAATCTTATTCCGTAAAAAATTATAGGGAGGATTATTATGTCTGTACTTGATAATTTTAATGATTGGAAAGGTTTTTTAAATCAACGTGTAGACCAAGCGCAACAAATGGGAATGGATGATAAAACCGTTGCAAATCTTGCTTATCAAATTGGTGATTATTTAGCTGCTCAAGTAGATCCTAAAAATAATGAAGAGCGCTTACTAAAGGACCTATGGGAAGCAAGCAATGAAAGTCAACAGCAAGTTCTTGCTCAAGTAATGGTTAATTACGTAGATAAAAGACGATAATTAAGTAAAGAAAATGATTTAAGATTTACTGAATTTGATAGTATATAAAAAGCCCCTTTTATAAGGGGTTTTTTATATAGCATAAAAAGGATATAATTAAAGAATATTCCATAAATATTAAAAAATTATTACAAATTATTTTTTTAAAAGGAATAATACATTTTGTGTCGAACTTTTATCTATTGATTTCAATATTGCGAAAGAGGTGATTTTTATGTCCCAAGAGTATTTTCAATGGTATATGGAATATCAAATTCACAAAAATCGCCCTGGTTTATTAGGAGATATCTCGTCTATTTTGGGGATGATGTCTATTAATATTATTACCATTAATGGTGTAGATAATAGTAAGCGAGGCATGTTGTTATTAACAAATGATCAGGAAAAAGTAAATCTATTAGGCAAGGTCCTAAAAGATATTGATAATATTACCATTACGGCTTTTCGCCCTCCCACTCTTTTAGACCGTCTAGCTATTCGGCACGGGAAATATATTGATCGAGATTTATGTGACAAAAAAACGTTTCGGTTTGTTAGAGATGAAATTGGCCTCCTTGTTGACTTTTTAAGTGAACTTTTCAAACGAGAAGGTCATCAAATGATTGGAATCAGGGGTATGCCTAGAGTTGGTAAAACAGAGTCTGTGGTAGCAGGTAGTGTATCTGCTAATAAAAGATGGACATTTATTTCTTCTACTTTATTAAGACAAACGGTAAGAAATCAGCTAGCAGAAGACGAATTAAGTATGGATAATATTTATATTATTGATGGAATTGTTTCTACTTTGCGCGCAACTGAAAAACATCGTGAATTAATTAGAGATGTTTTACGGATGCCAGTTACCAAGGTTATAGAACATCCTGATATATTTGTAAGAGAAACTGAATTTGAATATGAAGATTTTGATTACATTATCGAACTTAGAAATGATGTAAATGAGGAAATCAATTATGACCTTATTCAAACTGGATTCTCTTCATTTGATATTAGCTAAAAAGATAAAATTTAAGTTTATTAGGAGGTGAAAGTGTTTTATGACAGTGACTGATATTGGAGCAGCTCTTAGAGAAAAACGGATGGAAAAAGGATATTCTATTGAGGATATTCAAGAAATTACGAAGATTAGAAAAAGGTATATTTTAGCTATTGAAGAAGGACGCCTAAATGAATTACCGGGTAAATTTTATGCTAAGGCTTTTATAAAAACCTATGCCGATGTAGTAGGTGTAGATGTAGACCAATTTGAACATTTACAAGATAGCTTTCCACAATCCGAATCAGAACATATCCCTGCTAGATCAAACACTCATTCAATGGCTAAGCCTCCATCAAAGCTGGGAAAATGGTTTATGCTTTCCTTTGTATACATATTTATTGCAGTAATTTTATTATTAGTGTATATGTTTTGGGTAAATCAGACATCAGAGGATAGTAATAACTTACCGGGAGACAAAATGGAGGAAATACGAATTGAAACAACAGAACCACCTCCATCAAATCAGGATTCTACTCAAGGAAATCAACAAGGGACAAAGGAAAATCCACAAAACGATTCTACTAAAGAAGAAAAGCCAACAATTGAGGTAACTAAAGTGGCTACTACTCAATACAAAAATAGACCTTTAGATTCTTATGAAGTTGTTGCATCTAAAGATACAGAGGTTAAGGTTCAGATTAAATTTAATGATATTTGCTGGTATGATCTTCGTGAAAATGGAGCAAATGGCAAACAGTTAGATACCAATACACTTAAAAAAGGTGAGCAAACAGAAACCTATGTTTTAAATAATCAGGTTTGGATTCATTTCGGAAATGCTTCTGCTGCTGATATTTATATCAATGATAAAAAAATTCCTGCAGGAGTTGAAAGAGGACAACCTAAATATATCTCCATTACAAAAGTAATTGAAGAAAACTAAAAGACTCTATTCTAGGGTCTTTTTCTATTGAAACATTATTCTTCATATATTATACTTGTGTGATGTTAGCTCTTAAAGAAAGTAGGTTATCATTATGAAGAAACAAAATAAGAAAATTTCTTTTGTTACATTAGGCTGTGAAAAGAATTTAGTAGATACAGAAATAATGATGGGGCTTGTAGAAAAGGAAAATTATCAAATCACGGATAAAAAAGAAGAAGCAGATATCATTGTAATCAATACTTGTGGATTTATTGATGCTTCAAAAGAAGAATCAGTAAATACTATTCTGGAAATAAATGATTATAAGCAAGGAAATTTAAAATCATTAATTGTTACGGGTTGTTTATCCCAAAGATATAAAGAAGAATTAATGAGAGAAATCCCTGAGATTGATGGATTGATGGGAACAAATGATTTTGATAAAATTGTGTCATTAATTGAGGAAACTTTATTAGGAAAGAAACCGATTTATATGGGGAATCCAATTTATTCCTATGAAGAAGTGGTACCAAGAAAGAGAAGCACTCCTTTTTATCATGCCTACATAAAAGTAGCAGAGGGCTGTGATAACAATTGTACTTTTTGTGTGATTCCGTCTATTCGTGGTAAATTCCGTAGTAGAGGAATACCTTCTATCGTTACAGAAGCAAAGGATTTAGTTGCTCAAGGAGTAAAAGAAATTAGCATAATTGCACAAGACACTACTTTCTATGGAATGGACAAGTATGGTAAAATAATGTTGCCAGAATTAATTCGTGAACTATCTCAAATCGATGGCTTGCAATGGATTCGTCTCCATTATTTATATCCTGGTTATTTTACCGAAGAATTAATGGATGAAATGGCGAATAACCCAAAGGTATGTAAATATATTGATATGCCACTTCAGCATAGTGAAGATCATATCCTAAAGAAAATGTTAAGACCAGGTCGACAAGTCGATATTCGAAAACTTATTGAAAAAATAAGAAGCAAAATTCCTGATGTTGCTCTTAGAACATCTATCATTGTGGGATTCCCAGGTGAAGCAGAACAAGATTTTCAACAGCTACTTGACTTTATTGAGGAAATTAAGTTTGATCGTCTAGGTGTCTTTACTTACTCTGAAGAAGAAGGATCACCAGCAGCAAGATTACCAGACCAAGTTCCACAAGAGGTTAAAGAGAAGAGATCAAATCAATTAATGGAAGTTCAAAGAGAAATTGCCAAGGATAAAAATGCACGATTCGTTGATCAAATTATGGACGTATTACTTGAAAAATTTGACGAGGAAAATAAGGTGTATATTGGTCGAACACAATACGATGCTCCTGAAATTGATGGCGAGGTATTTGTTACAAATACAACGGGTAAGATTGGAGATATTATAAAAGTTAAGATTACACATTCTTATGACTTTGACCTCGTAGGGGAGGGAATTGAAGGTGAATCTTCCAAATAAGATCACTTTAGCAAGAATTTTTTTAGTACCGATTATTATGGTTTTTTTATTGATTAAGTTTGATTTAGGATCTATATCGATTGCTGGTGAAAAAACCACATATAGTGAATTAATCGCGACCATTATTTTTATTATTGCTGCTAGCACAGACGGACTTGATGGTTATATTGCTCGAAAGAAAAAGCTTGTAACCAATCTAGGAAAACTTCTTGACCCATTAGCTGATAAATTGTTAGTTTCTGCTGCATTAATTTCGTTAGTAGAAATGCAACGTTTAGGTGCGTGGATCGCGATTGTAATCATAACTAGAGAGTTTGCAGTTACTGGCCTTCGAATGATTGCTTCAGCGGACGGTGAAGTTATTGCAGCAAGTAAGCTAGGAAAGCTTAAAACGGTGACACAAATCGTAGCCATCGTCTTATTAATGCTTAATAATTTTCCATTTACCTATCTTCATATTCCAATGGCAACCATTGTTACATGGCTTGCAGTAATTATAACGATTTTTTCAGGTGTCGATTATTTTGTGAAAAACAAGCATGTAATTAATTTAAAATAATGAATGAAGGATAATAGTAGCAGCATAGCTTATATTATCCTTTTTTACTTATAAGATTATTTGACGAGGAGGAATACACAATGATTAAAAGTGAAATAATCGCTGTTGGTACAGAGTTATTATTAGGCCAAATCGCAAATACAAATGCTCAATTCATATCCCAACGACTTGCCGATATTGGAGTTCCAGTTTACTATCATCAGGTTGTGGGTGATAATGGGGATCGACTATATCAAGCTATACAGCTTGCGAGTCAGCGCTCGAATATGATTATTTTCACTGGAGGGCTTGGTCCAACACAGGATGATATAACAAAGGAAATTGCAGCAAGGTTTATGGATAAAAAAATTGTCCTTGATCAAGAATCTTATGATAAAATTATTGCCTTTTTTAAAAACAGACACATACCGATGACTGAAAATAATAAACGACAAGCCTTAGTTATTGAAGGAAGTACTATTTTTCCAAATAACCATGGATTAGCACCTGGATTAGGGATTGAATCTGAAGGAATTTATTATGTATTCCTACCTGGGCCTCCGAAGGAAATGAAGCCGATGTTCACAGAGTATGCCCTTCCATGGATTCAAGAAATATCTGGTGGAAATACCTTTTATTCGAAGGTCATGCGATTTGCGGGTATTGGAGAATCTGCCTTAGAAGAAAAAATTATCGATCTCATTGAAAAACAAACTACTCCTACCATTGCACCGTTAGCTGGAGATGGAGAAGTAACACTTCGATTAACGGCACATGGATTATCAAAGGAAAAAGCAAAAGCTATGATTACCCCGGTTGAAACAGAAATACATCAAAGATTAAGGGAGTTTCATTTTGGGTATGGAGAGGATGAAATCGAAAAAGTCGTTCTTCAGCTCTTGAAAAAAGAAAACTTAACACTATCGGTTTCAGAAAGCTGCACAGGGGGTTTAATCGGAAGTAAGCTAACCTCACTTCCAGGAAGCTCAAGTGTTTATGCAGGAGGCATTATTTGTTATTCTAACGAAAGTAAGCACAAGCTCTTAAATGTTCCAAATGAAGTTCTACAAGAACAGGGGGCAGTTAGTATGGAGACTGCCCGAATTTTAGCTGACGAAACATTACGCCAATTCAATACAGATATTGCGATTTCAATCACTGGAATTACTGGACCTGATAGTGTTGAAGGAAAACCTATTGGATTAGTTTATATGGGGATAGCAAGAAAAGAGCAAGATACCAAGGTTGAAGAACTACATTTTTCTGGTAGTAGAAACTTTATTCAACAGAGAATAAGTAAACACGTTTTTTATTCCTTATGGAAGATGATTATACTTTGAATAGCGAAAAGCGAATAAATGTTCGTAAAAAAGCTTGTATTTTTTTAGAATTCAGTATAAGATTAAATCATAAATCTTAATGGGAAATAAGGGGAGATATATTGTGAGTGATCGTAAAGCAGCCCTTGAAATGGCATTACGTCAAATAGAAAAGCAATTTGGTAAAGGTTCAATAATGAAGCTAGGGGAAGCCCATGCTTTAACAAGAGTAGAAACAATATCTAGTGGTGCTCTTGCTTTAGATATTGCCTTAGGTGTTGGAGGATATCCTCGTGGAAGAATTATCGAGATTTTTGGACCAGAATCCTCAGGTAAGACCACTGTTGCATTACACGCAATTGCAGAGGTTCAAAAAGCAGGTGGTACCGCAGCATTTATTGACGCAGAGCATGCATTAGATCCCAAGTATGCTGGCAATTTAGGTGTTAATATTGATGAACTACTACTTTCACAACCAGATACTGGAGAACAGGCCTTAGAAATTGCAGAGGCATTGGTTCGAAGTGGAGCAGTAGATATTCTTGTAATTGACTCTGTAGCAGCATTAGTACCTAAAGCTGAAATTGAAGGGGAAATGGGAGACTCTCATGTAGGCTTGCAAGCTAGATTAATGTCACAAGCATTAAGAAAGCTTTCCGGTGCAATTAATAAATCTAAAACTATTGCAATTTTTATCAACCAATTACGTGAAAAAGTTGGAGTTATGTTTGGAAATCCAGAAACTACACCTGGTGGTAGAGCGTTGAAATTCTATAGTAGTATTCGTTTGGATGTTAGACGTGCTGAAACCTTAAAACAGGGTAATGATATGGTAGGTAGTCGAACAAAGATTAAAGTAGTAAAAAATAAAGTAGCGCCACCTTTTAAACAAGCAGATGTAGATATTATGTATGGCGAGGGAATATCTAGAGAAGGTAGTATTTTAGATATTGGTGCCGAATTAGATGTTGTATTAAAAAGTGGAGCATGGTATTCCTTTGAAAACGAACGCTTAGGTCAAGGTCGTGAAAATGCAAAACAATTTTTAAAGGAGCACCCTGAAATAGCTGAGTTAATTGAGAAGAAAATACGGGAGCATCATAGCTTAGGAGAGATAGTACCAAATCATTTTAGTGCAGAGAATGACAATGAAGATGATGGTTTATTTGAAGACTAGATAGTACAATGCACCTTTTTATAAAGGTGCTTTTTATATAGTTAACGGATTTTTACTTAAAAGTTGGTGTGAAAATGACTAATGAAAAAAAAGTAATCACTTTGGTAGAGCAACAAAAAGGGAACAAAAAAAGATTTAACATTTATCTTAATGAGGAATACGCGTTTGCTGTTCATGAAGATGTACTTGTTTCATTTCATTTATATAAAGGAAAAGAAATAGAACATCATGAAATGGAATTGATTTGTAGCACTGAGGAGGAAAATAAGGCATGGCAAAAAGCCTTACGCTATATTAACTATAAATGGAGGACAGAGTCAGAGGTACGTAATCATTTACTTCAATTAGATTATGAGCCATTATTAGTGAGCAATATCATCCAAAGGCTAAAGAAAATGGAATTTATAAATGACCAGCAATATGCGACAAGTTATATTGAACAGCGTATTCGTCATAAACCAAGAGGAAAGAAAATGATGGAATACGAATTAAAGAAAAAAGGGGTAAATAGCTCTGATATAGAATCAGGCTTACAAAATATCAGTCAGGAAATAGAGTTTCAAATGGCCTTTGAGCTATTGCACAAAAGACTTCATCGATATCGAGATGAGGAATGGAAAAGGGCAAAACAGAAAATGGGATTATATTTGCAAAACAAAGGTTTTAATATGGAAATCATTCATCGTGTATTAGAATATTATAAAGAAAATATTTTGGGTAATAATGATTTATAGTCACAAAAATCGGTATATCTTGACAACCTTAGTTGTGAATAATAAAATTGAGATGCATATTTATTTATTTAAACTATTCTTTTCTTAATTCAAACATGTAAATCATGGAAAATTAGGGATTTAAAAGTGTTCTGGATAACTGAGAATTGTAAAATGAAATGATGATGAGTTTTATGGAAAAAGGTTTATAGGTAAGCAAAGGGAGGTGAAGATATGGATTTAGGAAATATCGCCCTTTTGCTTGCGTCAACATCTGTCGGAGTAGGTGCAGGATATTTTATCCGTCGTTCTATTGCGGAAGCTAAAATTTCTAGTGCAGAGCTAGCTGCTAAATCTATAGTTGAACAGGCAAAGAAGGATGCAGAGGCAACTAAAAAGGAAGTAGTACTTGAAGCTAAGGAAGAAGCACATAGGCATAGAAATGAAGCGGATAGAGAGATTCGTGATCGTAGGAATGAAATCCAGCGTTTGGAAAGACGTTTACTACAAAAAGAGGAAACACTTGATAAGAAAATTGAATCTTTAGAGCGCAAAGAAGATGCTCTTCACCAAAAAGAAAAAGATATTATAGAGACGCGGGCAAAAGTTGAAGAATTAATGCAGGAACAGACAAAAGAACTTGAGAGAATTTCAGGATTAACCAGTGATGATGCTAAACAGATTATTTTAGACAATGTGGAACAAGAAGTGCGTCATGACATGGTGATAATGATTAAGGACGTAGAGAATCAAGCGAAAGAAGAAGCCGATAAAAAAGCGAAAGAAATTATTACTACTGCAATTCAAAGAGTAGCAGCTGATCATGTAGCTGAATCTACTGTTTCAGTAGTTGCTCTTCCAAATGATGAAATGAAAGGCCGTATCATAGGAAGAGAAGGTAGAAATATTCGTGCTTTAGAAACCTTAACTGGTATAGATTTGATTATTGATGATACACCAGAAGCCGTTATTTTATCTGGATTTGATCCAATTCGTAGAGAAATTGCAAGAACAGCATTAGAAAAATTAGTTGCAGATGGAAGAATTCATCCTGCACGTATTGAAGAAATGGTAGAGAAGTCCCGTAAAGAAGTGGATGAACGAATTCGCGAATATGGGGAACAAGCTACCTTTGAAATTGGTATTCACAATTTACATCCTGATTTAATTAAAATTCTTGGACGATTAAAATTCAGAACAAGCTATGGCCAAAATGTTCTTAAGCATTCTATTGAGGTAGCTCATTTATGTGGAATGATGGCTGCAGAATTAGGAGAAGATGTAACATTAGCAAAACGAGCTGGTTTGTTACATGATATCGGTAAAGCGATTGACCATGAGGTTGAAGGTTCTCATGTTGAAATTGGCGTTGAATTAGCAAAGAAATATAACGAGCATTCAGTTGTGATAAATGGTATAGCATCTCATCATGGTGATGAAGAGCCAACATCTATTATTGCAGTTCTTGTAGGGGCTGCTGATGCATTATCTGCAGCAAGACCTGGAGCAAGAAGAGAAACATTAGAAACATATATTAAGCGATTAGAAAAGCTGGAAGAAATTGCGGAGTCCTTTGAAGGTGTTGAGAAATCTTACGCAATTCAAGCTGGTCGTGAAGTAAGAATAATGGTTGATCCTGAAAATATTTCAGATGATAATGCCTTTATTTTAGCTAGACAAATTACGAAACAAATTGAAAGTGAATTAGATTATCCTGGTCATATTAAAGTTACAGTTATCAGAGAAACTAGAGCAGTTGAATATGCAAAATAAAAATAAAGTGGCATATGCCACTTTATTTTATTCATTTAGCAAATAATATTTATAGAGCTACACTGAAAAATGAAACAAACAGTAAGGAGTGAATTTTTTTGAGGATTATTTTTATTGGAGATATTGTAGGCTCCAGTGGTCGGGAGGCTTTACAAAAAAATCTACCGATGATTAAAGAAAAGTATAAACCGCATATGATTATTGTTAATGGTGAAAATGCAGCTGGTGGAAGGGGAATTACTGAAAAAATCGCTAAGGAATTTTTTTCATTAGGCATACATGCAATAACCATGGGTAATCATACATGGGATCAAAAGGATATTTTTGATTTTATTGATCATTATGATGCCTTAATTAGACCCGCAAATTACCCTACAGGAACTCCCGGAAAAGGCTTTACCCTAATTAATTACAACAATCATAAAATTGCTATTATCAATATTCAAGGACGTACTTTTTTACCTCCAATTGACTGTCCTTTTCAAACGGTTTCCGATATATTAGAAAAGATAAAAAAAGAAACTCCAAATATTATTGTTGACTTTCATGCAGAAGCTACTTCTGAAAAAATCGCAATGGGATGGTATCTTGATGGAAGAGTAAGCGCTGTTTTTGGAACCCATACCCATGTTCAAACAGCAGATGAACGTATTTTGCCTAATGGTACAGGATATATCACTGATATTGGGATGACAGGACCACGCAATGGAATCTTAGGCATGAACAAGGATGCTGTAATTAATAAATTTATAACATCATTACCTCAACGCTTTGAAGTGGATACAGGAGAACAATGGCAATTAAATGCAGTTCTCATTGATCTTGACCTTAATTCAGGAAAAACCACTCATATTGAACGAATATCACTAGATGAAAAATATATTCAATGGAATTGAATTTTCAGATATTTTATTAAGAAGCAGGAATTATTTAGATAAACAGCGAATATACAATAATAGTGGTCACAATTCATTCAAGGAGGTAACGATCCATGGAAGTATTAAAAGTTTCAGCAAAATC
>DJVJ01000011.1 GCA_002441135.1 Caryophanales bacterium UBA6259
TGTCTACTCTATAGGGTACATTTTACTTCTAGATGGTTTTTTTATTTTTTTATTTTTATGTTTTTTGTATTTTTGAATTTTTTGGATTTTTGGTTTTTCGGATTTTGAGCTTTATTTTAGTGAATATCGCGTTTCTTAAATCTTCCACCTCTAACCTCAGCAATATTTGCTACTGCTAAAAAGGCAGACTCATCTAGTTCCTCTACAATTGACTTCAGCTTTGCTTCCTCTAATCTAGTGATAACAGTAAAGATGACTTTCTTATTATCGCCAGTATAGGCCCCTTCTCCCTGTAGATAAGTAACTCCTCTTCCTAGTCGTGCTAAAATTGCATCCCCAATCTCCTTATGCTGGTCACTAATAATCCATGCCGATTTTGACTCGTTAAGACCTTCAATCACTATATCAATTGTTTTAAAGGCAATAAAGTACGCTAGAATGGAGTACATTGCTTTTTCCCAGCTAAAAACAAAACCACCTGCTGCAAAGATAAAAATATTAAAAAACATGATGATTTCGCCAACAGAGAATGGTGTTTTTTTATTTAATAAAATGGCTAAGATCTCTGTCCCATCTAGAGAACCTCCATAACGAATAACCATTCCAACTCCTGCACCTAAAATCATCCCTCCAAACACAGTAGCTAATAGCATATCTGCTGTAAAAGCAGGAACAGGATGTAAAAAGTAGGTAGAAATTGATAATACCGAAATTGCAAATAAAGTAGAAATCGCAAAGGTTTTACCTATCTGCTTATAACCGATAAAGAAAAATGGGACGTTTAAGAAAAATAGGAATAACCCTAATTGAGCCCCTGATAAATGAGAAAGGATAATCGAAATTCCTACAATCCCTCCATCCATAATCCCATTTGGAACTAAAAAGACTTCAATTCCCATCGCCATTAAAATAGCGCCTAGGGTGAAGAAAAAGCCTCGCTTCAGCTTCTTCCCTCGTGTTAAGCGCCTGTGTGCCATTGCTTTTAGCACCTGCTCTGAAACATTTTGATCTGGTTTTTCCCCATGGGTATTTTGTTCTTTTCGTCTATAGTTTGATTTTTTGTGATCAATTTTTCGGTTATAATTTTTCTCCACTTTTTCTCTCCTCATCTAGTCTTAAATTAAATTCATTCAATTTTCCGTCCTATTTATAGTATTATTATAGTATAAATTTTCGATTCTTTTCTAGTTGGATTAAAATTACTTGCTCTTTTAACATTAGTGATAGTGGTAAAAGCCTTGTAGACAGCTAGTTTGTTGATATTGTAGTAGGTTATAATGGTATTAGAGTAATGGATTATTAAATTATTATGTAATTAAGATAAGTGAAATTAAAATTCAACCTTTAACTATTAAATCATCAGGAGGATGCAATGAAACTACATAGAATTTTTAGTTTAGATATCAAAATGAAAATGATGCTACTCTCTATTTTAGTCATAACCTTAGTAATTTTTTCAATCGGTTGTAGTTCGTCATCCGATAATCAAGCAGAATTAAATGTTGCTGCTGCTTCTGACTTAATACTTGCCTTTAATGAAATTGGCCCAATATTTGAAGAAGAAAATGGCACAAAGGTTGTTTTTTCCTATGGTTCCACTGGTCAATTAACAGATCAAATTGTGAATGGTGCTCCTTTTGATGTTTTTGCTGCTGCCGATATTCAATTTATTGAAGAGCTGAAGCAAAAAAAGCTGATCGTCCCAGAATCTCAGCAATTATATGCGATTGGCCGAATAGGTATTGCTTCACCTCCTGAGGCTAAGGTGAAGCCTAGTCGTCTTGAGGATTTACTTGATTTGGATATCAAAAAAATTGCCATTGCTAATCCTGAGCATGCCCCATATGGACGAGCTGCTAAACAAGCGTTGGTCTCAGCTGGATTATGGGACCAGCTTCAAGGAAAACTAGTCTATGGCAGAAATATTTCTGATACATTAACTTTAATTGAAACAGGAAATGCAGATGCTGGTATTATTGCACTATCTATTTCAAAACCTGCATTAAGTTTTCAAATCATCGATGAAGCACTTCATCAACCACTAGAGCAATCTATTGCTGTGATTAAAAAGACCAAAGATCAAGAATTGGCGCAAGCTTTTATTGATTTTATTAATGGTCCAATTGGTAAACCAATTATGGAGAAGTATGGATTTATTGTTCCTAAGGAGAAATAATTGATGACTGAGCTTAATTTATTCCCATTATTTTTATCGTTAAAGGTGGCTGGAGCATCCACTATTCTTGCCATGTTCATTGGGATACCCATTGCATATTATTTAAGTCGTTCAAATGGAAAGCTTGTGGATATTATTGACACATTGTTCACTTTACCAATCGTTCTTCCTCCAACAGTGCTTGGATATTATTTACTGATATTGTTAGGAAGGCAAAGTGCAATAGGTAAATTTCTAGAGGGATATTTCGATTTCACCATTGTTTTCACTCCATTTGGCGCTGTGATTGCTGCACTTATTGTTTCCATTCCTTTTTTAATCAAATCAGCACGAACAGCCTTCGCTAGTATCAATCCAAATATTATTCAAGCTGCTCGTGTTTTAGGACGCTCTGAAATCGATATTTTTTTCACCATTTTATTTCCTATGGCATGGCGCGGGATTGTTTCGGGTTTAACTTTAGCCTTCGCTAGAGCTTTAGGAGATTTTGGTGCAACCCTTATGGTAGCAGGAAGTATTCCAAATAAAACAATGACAATGCCAATTGCAATTTATGATGCACTTTTAGCTGGAAATAGAGATTTGGCCAATATGTTAGTTCTCATCATGACTATGGTTTCTATTCTAGTTATTTACGTCATCAATCGCTTAGAGAAAAAAATAGTTAAAGGAGGCATCTAACCTTTGCTCAATGTCTCTATTCATAAAAAATTAGACCATTTTATCTTAGATACTCATTTTGAAATTAAACAAGGGATTACTGGAATTATTGGACCCTCTGGCTGTGGAAAAAGCTTAACTCTTCAATCGATTGCTGGGCTACAAAAGCCTAGTTCAGGTAAGGTTGTCTTAAATAATCATTCTCTTTTTGATTCTGGAAATTCTATAAATATAAAAACGCGCCATCGCCGTATTGGTTATGTTTTTCAAAATTATGCGCTATTTCCTCATTTAACAGTAAAGCAAAATATTGCCTATGGATTAAAAGGGATGAAAAAAGAAGTAATTGAGCAAAAGGTAGCGGAAATGATTGAGACGGTGCGATTAGCAGGATATGAGCATCATTTCCCATCCCAGCTTTCTGGTGGCCAGCAACAGCGGGTTGCCTTAGCAAGGACATTGGTCACTGAGCCAGAGCTACTTTTATTGGATGAGCCATTTTCTGCGTTAGATTATCATGTAAAGGATATTTTGGAGCAAGAGCTTCTCGCGATTATTAGGAAGAGTTATTCTGGTATTGTTCTATTAGTAACTCATAACTTAGAGGAGGCCTATCGACTCTGTGATCATATTATCCTGATGGATAAAGGAAAGGTAATTCAGTATGGGTCTAAAAACGAGATTTTATGCAAACCAGCAAATGTAAGGGCAGCCCAGATTATTGGATGTAAAAATATTTTTCCCATTGATGGGTTGTACCAAGAGGAACATCTTATCTCAGTACAAATTGGTAAGATACGGTTATATACGCATCCCTCTGAACGCCTAGATGCTCAGTTTATGGGGATTCACGCGGAAAGAATTCGCCTGCTTGAAGCAGAGCATTTTGATACTCATCTGTTAAATGTTTTTGATTTTACGATTTTAGAAATGTTGGACGGAATTAACCATTTAAACATGAAGGTTCAAATTGCAAATTCGGATATTGTGATAAATGTTCATGTGATGAAAGAAACATGGAGGATACTCTCCCACAAAAAGCTGAAAATCCAATTACCAGCAGGCCACATCTGTTTGTTAATGTAAAAATATGGAAAATGGGGTCAGGCCCCTTTTTCCATATTTTTCAATTTTACTGTTTTTTTATTTCCACCAATAGAAAGTTGAGTTACAAAGATAAGCATTAATATTGCTCCAATTAACTGAATACTTTTAAGCATTGTACCAAACCAAACTATAGAAATGGCCATCGCTGTTAATGGTTCTACACTAGATAAAATACTGGTCTCTACTGCACTAATATATTTCATGCTATTTAAAAATAAAGTAAATGCTATGGTGCCAAAAAACAGTAACAGACTTAGCATAAGTGCTACATTAGGTAGAAGCAAAATGGACCAAGCATTAGAACTCCATACCCGATTAATTACCCCTAGTACGACTCCGCCTATCAACATCGCCCAACCAACGACAATCAAAATGTTCCATTCTCTCATTAAATTTGCTGGATATAAGGTATAAAATGCAAATGTAACACCTAATGCAAGCCCCCATAATAATGCTTTTTGCCCCACCATTAAACTATCTATCGATCCATTGGTTAACAGTAAAAATAGACCAACTAAAATTCCTGCGATTCCCACTATTTGATACTGTGGTGGAAATTTTTTATGAGTCAATGAGACATATAAAGTGATAAAAATTGGTGCGGAAAATTGCAATAATGTAGCAACAACTGCATTACTCGCGTCAATCGTAGCAATAAAAGAATATTGTACACCAAGCATTCCAAAAACCCCAAAGATAAAAAGCTGATTGCGCCAAAATGCGGTTTTCCATACAGAGAAGATATCTTTTTTCATACTAAATAAAATTGTCAATATAAAAAGACCTGGCACAATTAACCGAATAGTAAGCAAAAAAGGTACTGACCAATTGGTGGTTTCCAGTATCCATTCAAGAATTGGCCCAGTAGCTCCCCATAACATGGACCCAGAAATTATCATAATAATCCCCTTTAGACGAAACATTTCTCCTATTCTCCCTATTAGGGGGCCAGGCCCCTTTTGTTAGTTTATGGAAAAAGGGGCCTGGCCCCTCCCTCCGTATGATTGGTTTTTCTCACTTTTTCTCGCTTATTCGCAGGATTTCTTTA